>NZ_QZEG01000004.1:0-130068 GCF_009917605.1 Anaerotruncus sp. 1XD42-93
TCATCTGCTGAGACTATCGTCAAAATTTCTCATTTCCATACCTTGCTTAAACGCTTATGAATACAGCTTCTCAAAACCGCCGTTCTCCTTGCACCGCAAGCCAATCAACAACGGTTTCGTTGTGATGGCTCTGCGACTGTGCGTCTGGCTCTTTTCAATATTTACTTAAATTGATCCACATTTCACTTTTCCGCAAAAAACTTGGTTTTTTACAGAGAATCTGCTATAATATAATACCGATTGAATCGGTTGCCTGTGGCTGATTCACATGCAAAGTTCCGGTAATCTATGGAGAAAGAGGAATCTGGATTTGGAAATTGGAATCATCGGGTTAGGCAGAGACGGGAAGATCGTGCTCCGGCATCTGCTGCAAAAGACGGTCGAAGACCTCGCAGTTTACGATCCGGACGGGCGGACCACCAGACATCCGGTCCGGAATTACGATACAGCAGCAGAGCTGTGTGACCATTGTGAAACCGTCATTCTTGCGCTCGAGACAGCTTCCGATCTGACCGCGCTTTGCAATGGGATCGCCCCTTATCTGCATCCGGGGCAGCTTTTCATCGACCTGACCCCGGCAAGCCCCGCACTTGCACACGCTGTCTCGAATGGGATGCGGCGGCATGGTGTGCGGTATATCGAATGCGGCATTTATGGCAGGGAAGGGCTGGAGCAGCCGTTCCTGCTGTTTGCAGGCGGGTCTGGGGAGGCATTTTCCGCTGCGCTGCCGCTTCTGCGGTGTTTCGCGCCCGACTGCCGGCATCTTGGTCCCGCTGGAAGAGGTAAGGCCGGACGATTGCTCTGCCGCGCGCTGGATGACAGCCTTCAGAAAGCGGTTGCTGAAATCGGGGATACGGCATCCATGCTCGGAATCGGCCGGGAGCGTTTTCTCGACTCGCTCGGCGGCTTTTCCGGGATTGCAGATCCGCTGGCAGCCTTAGGTGGAGGAAGCCCGGTGTTCCCTCGTGAGCTGCTCGCCGCAGATACCGATATGGTCAGCCAGATGCGCCAGCGGGCAGAAACCCTCAAGGACAATGAATAACCCCCGCACATCCGGAGCCGGAATGTGCGGGGGATTTTCTTTTTTGGATTTCCTGAATATAGAAAAATAGATGCATTTTTGCAGCCGCTATGCGCCGATACGATAGGCAGCACGTCCGGAATCGAAGAGATTGGTTCCGGTAGAGTCTGCGGCGACGATTAACGGGAATGCTTCCACCCGCAGCCGTTTGATCGATTCGCAGCCGAGATCGTCGTAAGCGATCACCTCACAGGCTTTGATACAAAGTGCAGCAAGGGCGCCAGCGCCACCGATCGAGCAGAGATAAACCCCTTTGTTGCGGACAATCGCGTCATAAACCGCGGGGGAGCGCTCCCCTTTGCCGATCGTAGCGGTCAGCCCAAGGTCCATCAGCTTGGGGGTAAACGGATCCATCCGGCTCGAGGTGGTTGGGCCGCAGGAGCCAATCGCCATCCCTTCTGGAGCAGGGGTCGGACCTGCGAAATAGATAGCTGATCCCTCGAGCGGGAATGGGAGTGTCCCGCCCTCATGGATGGATGCCATGAGCCGCTTATGGGCAGCGTCCCGCGCGGTATAGATCACGCCGGAAAGGAGTACACGGTCCCCGGTGCGCAGCTCGGGCGCCCGGACTGCGAGGTCTTTGGCGTCAATGTTCCATGTTTGCATCTGTATTCCCTCCAAGATAGCCAGCCTGGTCCGCAGGCGTTTCAAACGGCTGCGGTTCTTCCTGTGTATAGATGAGCGAAAGCTCCTCCGGGGAAAACCGCTTTTCCACCTGCCCGACTACCTCCTGCATCACATCAATCCGGTCGTTGAGCACAAAGAGGATCTCTTCGATGGATTTGCGCAGGCGGGAGGCATCCCCCTTAAAGCTGCCCAGTTCGGAGTAAAAGCTGTTCATCCGCTGCTGGGCGGCCATGGCGATCTCCTGTGCCTGCGTATGGGCGGCGGCGACGATATGGTCCGCATTCTGGCGGGCCTCGATGATGGTATCCCCGATCTGGTTGGAGATTTCATCGTATTTTTTGCTCTTGTAGTCCAGGCTTTCGGCCCGGAATTGCAGCTGGCGGTTGCGCTCAAGCTGAATCTCGATCTCACGCGCCCCGTCTGAAAGCTGCTTTTCGAGCGTGCGGTTCTGCGCTTCCAACTGGGAAATCTGCTCCTGCGCCTGCCTTGCGACCTCCCGTTCCTGCTCCAGCTGGGCGGCGACCGTCTCAAGCTTGGCGTTCTGTTCGGCGAGCTGCGCCTCCAGGCTGCGAATATGCGCGAGCTGGGATTCCTGCGCTTTTCCAAAGCCCTCCAGCTTCTCCTGATATTCTTTTTCTGTATTTTGAAAATTTTCGTTCAGCGTATCTATGTAATAGAGCACCGATTTTTTGTCAAAGCCGCCAAACGTCGCGGTCTTGAAAAATCCGGGTTCTGGCATCCTGAAACATCCTTTCTATCTTGGGATATGAAATAGATTCTAAGATATTATAACATTTTCGTCGGGAAATACAAAGGAAAATTTGCGGATGATGCGGGATTTCCGGAAATTTCTTGCGACAGGCGCAGATGCCGGAGGAAAATCCCCGGCATCTGTCATTATTGGTATTTGGCTGCGGTCCCGTAGGCCATGACCTCCGCCGCCCCCTGTAGGATCGAGGATGAGGTATAGCGCACGCCCACGATGGCATCCGCTCCCAGCGCCTGCGCTTCCTCAATCATCCGGTTGGTAGCGATCTGGCGCGCCTGGTTCATCATGTCGGTGTAAGATTTCAGTTCACCACCTACGAGGGTTTTCAGCCCCTGTGTGATGTCCCGCCCGATGTTTTTCGACTGGATGGTGCTGCCTTTCACCAACCCCAGCGGTTCGAGCTCTTTTCCTGCGATCGTTTCGGTTGTAACCAGTAACATCCTGCTGTACCTCCATTTATTGTTTTCAAAAATTTGCCCGAGGGGCCTTTTCCTTTGTCAAAAGTCCCCTGCGGCGGCCCTTGGGCCGGAGCAAAAAAATCGTGTAGAACTTTTGACGATAAACCAGATTCTGCGTATTTGCATTTTTTACATTATAGACTGTGCTGCAAGATGTTGTCAACCTTTACGCAGATGTTCTGCGCTCCTCCCTTAGACGGCGGGCAAGCAGGATAAAGACCGGTGCAGCGAACATGCCGGCCACCCCGGCGATTTGCAGCCCCGCATACATCGCGGTGATCGTGGCGATCGGATGCAGGCCGATCTGCGCGCCGACCACCTTGGGTTCCACGATATTGCGTACCACTGCGATGATCCCAAACAGAAGCAGCAGCCCCGCGCCGCCCGCTGCATCCCCGCCAGCCAGCAGGACGATCCCCCATGGGACAAGGACGGTGCCGCTGCCGATCAGTGGGAGCAGGTCAAGCAGGGTGATGACTGCGGCAACCGGCAGGACATAATCAAACCGGAGCAGCCATAGCCCAATGGCAAGCTGGACAAAGGTGATCGCCATAATGATCGTGTAGGCGCGCAGATACTGCCAGACCGTTTCACGCAGGAATTCCTGCAAACAGTCCATCCGGTCGGAACGGGGCATCAGGGAGCGCAGGAACCGCCCCACCTGATGGTAGTTTGCGGCAGTGAGCATCGAGATCACAATGGTGAACACTGCGGCGAGCAGGAGCATAGGAAGCTGTGCCGCCAGCCCTGCGGCCCAACCGACCAGGTGGGCCGATCCATCCACCGCCGCCTGCTGCACTGCCGAGGCGACCGCTTCGGAGAACTGCTCCAACCCACCGCTCGCGTCCCGGAACAGCCGCCCCGCGATCCCGTAGAACCACTCGTTAAACCGGGCAAACAGAGGGGAGATACATTCGGCATAGAGGGCGGGCAGGCGGGCAAGCAGCTCGTAGAGCTGGGCGAGCAGGATGGTGAAAAAGAGCACAAGCGCCCCTGCGGCGGCAAGGTAGAAGAAGGTCAGCACCAGTGCGGACGAAGCTTTTTCGCCCAGATGGGTGCGTGCGGAGAGGCGGAGCGCCGCAGGGCGCAGCAGCGTCGCGATTGCCGCGCCGAACAGGAAGGGCAGCAGCCAGAAAAAGACATACCGGATACAGAACCAGCAAAGCCCGCCGATGACCGCCCAATAGAGGGCGGCGGTGATCGTGTTCCACTGTTCGTCGCTGCGCATCTGATCCCACCTCCGTATTCCCAAAACGCTTTTTTCTTTTTATAGTATGCGAAGATCAGATACCGATATAACCGGCAGGAGAAAGATGCATGATATTGGCAGAAAAGCTGGGGTAGCAAAAAGGGATTTGTCGAAAATAAACAGTCTTTGCTGGATTTTTCTACAAAGATGGGGGAACCTGATACTTTACAGCAAAGGATGGTTATGATAAACTGTATCTGATAGCAATACAAAAGTGTGCAGGAGGCGGACAAGATGCTGGAAAACCGGGAGTTTTTGCTGGTGGATGCCCAGGCCCTGCCGGAGGTGTTCCTCAAGGTGGTGCAGGCCAAGCGCTATCTGGCGCAGGGGAAAGCGAAAAATGCCTCCCATGCGGCACAGCTTGCGGGGATCTCCCGCAGCGCGTTCTATAAATATAAGGATGCAGTCCGGCCGTATGACCAGCGGGAGAGCGGGAATATCCTGACCTTTTCGCTCACGCTGGAGGATCGGCCCGGGGTGCTTTCGGTGCTGCTTGGGGAGTTCTACCGGGCGGGGGCGAACATCGTCACCCTCAACCAGAACCTGCCGGTCGATGGGGTAGCGGCTGTCACCGTTTCGGTGTGCACGCGGGAAGGCTCGCGGGAACAGCTTCTCGACCTGTTCGCCGCGATCGACGGCATCGTGGAAGCCAAATCAATCGGATAAAGAAAGGGGTAAGCAGGATGATGAATATTGCTGTTTTGGGGTATGGGACGGTTGGTTCCGGCGTAGTGGAGGTCTTTTTCAAAAACCGGGAGAACCTCCAGCGGAAAGCGGGACAGGAGCTCGGCCTGAAATATATCCTCGACGTGCGGGAGTTCCCGGACAGCCCGCACGCGGACCTGTTTGTCAAGGATTTTGAAACAATCGTCAACGACGAGAGCATCAAGGTAGTTGCCGAGGTGATCGGCGGCCTGGAACCGGCCTACAGCTTCACCAAAGCCTGCCTTTCACACGGCAAGAGTGTCGTAACCTCCAACAAGGAGCTGGTTGCGCAGAAGGGCGCGGAGCTGCTCGCGCTCGCGCGGGAAAACAAGGTCAACTATCTGTTTGAGGCGAGCGTGGGCGGCGGTATCCCGATCATCCGCCCGCTGCATATGTGCCTCGCGGCCAACCGGATCGACGAGATCGCCGGTATCCTCAACGGCACTACCAACTTCATCCTCACCAAGATGATCCGCGAGAGCATGCGGTTCGAGGATGCCCTCGCACTCGCGCAGCAGCTCGGCTATGCCGAACGCAACCCAGCCGCAGATGTCGAGGGCCATGACGCCTGCCGCAAAATCTGCATCCTTGCGGCGCTTTCGTTCGGGGAACACATCTATCCGAAGGATGTCAGTACCGAGGGGATCACCCAGATCACCCTTGAGGATGTTGCCTATGCAGCGTCCTGCGGCAGTGTCATCAAGCTGATCGGGCGCGCCCGCTGGAACGGTGAGGGCAGGAAGATCACCGCGATGGTTTCCCCTGCGTTCATCCACCACGAGAGCCAGCTCGGGACGGTGGATGACGTATTCAACGGCATCCTGGTGCGCGGCGATGCGACCGGCGATGTGGTGTTCTACGGCAAGGGCGCGGGCAAGCTGCCGACCGCTTCGGCTGTGGTCGGGGACATCATCGAATGCGCAAAGGCGCCAGGGACCAGCCCGTCGCTGCAATGGAAACCGTCCGAGGGCGGCAATGTCGCCGATCCGGGCGAGAACGTCACCGCAATGTATCTGCGCTGCCGGTCGGAAACGGTCAAGCTGCCTGAAGCGCTGAAAAAGCTGTTCGGAGAGGTACAGGAACTGCGCCGGGAGGGCCAGCCTGCGGACGAGTTTGCCTGTATCGTTTCGGCGCGTCCGGAACAGGAGATCAATACGTCCATCACTAAGCTCGCGGCGATGGATGTAGAACTGCTGGGCAAGGTCCGGGTGCTCGACTATTGAGCCGCCCAATCAGAATCCGCATCCCGGCAACCAGCGCGAATATCGGCCCGGGCTTCGATTCGATCGGGCTTGCAGTCAACCTTTATAACCATCTTACCATGGAGGAATTCGACGGCTGCGAGATCGTTTCTCTGGATTCCACGCCAGTGCCGCGCGGGGAGGACAACCTGGTCTATGCCTCCGCGAAACACCTGTATGAAGTCTGCGGGGTCCCGTTCCGGGGGCTGAAGATCGGGCAGATCAACAATATCCCGTTTGCACGCGGGCTGGGCAGCTCGTCCGCCTGCGTGATCGGCGGCCTGAAGGGTGCCAACCATCTGATGGGCAATCCGGTTTCGGACGACGAACTGATTAACCTCGCCGCAGGAATCGAGGGGCACCCGGACAACTCCACCCCTGCGCTGACCGGCGGCCTGGTCACTGCGGTGATCGACCGGGGCAGGGTCTATTATGTCAAGCAGGAGATCCGCGGAAATCTGCATTTTGTGGCGATCGTGCCCGACTTCGAGCTGAAAACTTCGCTGGCGCGGTCGGTCCTGCCCGATGCGGTCTCCCGGCAGGACGGGGTGTTCAACCTCTCGCGGGCAGCGCTGATGTCGGTGTCGCTTTACAGCGGCAACTACCGGAACCTGCGGGTTGCGGCGGATGACCGCCTGCACCAGCCCTACCGGCTCGGCCTGATCCGGGGCGGCGCCGAAGTGATGGAGCTGTGTTACAGCCTGGGCGCGTATGCTGCGTTTATCAGCGGGGCCGGCTCGACGATCATGGCGATCGTGGACGCTGCGCTTCCCGATTTCGGGGGCTGCATTTCCCGGCACCTCCCCGGTTTGGGACTGGATGGATGGCAGGTGCATACATTATCAATAGACAACATAGGAACCGTTGTTGAAACGGAATAATACAGAGGCTTTTCCAATGGTTTGACTGCTAAGGGGCTGGTACCATTCCGCGCGCTTTGGCGAATGGTACAGCTTCTAAAAACCAGCGGCCGGTCTGATGCGGGCCGGCACGCTTTCGGGAGGAATGAAGATGAATCTGGTGGTACAGAAGTTCGGGGGAACATCTGTCAAGGACGCACAGCGCGTCTTTAATGTGGCGAAGATCGTCACAGACACCTATCAAAAGGGAAACAACGTGGTGGTGGTGGTTTCCGCACAGGGAGACACCACCGATGACCTGATCGCAAAGGCCGGGGAGATCAATCCCAACCCCTCCAAGCGGGAGATGGATGTTCTGCTCTCGACCGGGGAACAGATTTCGATGTCCCTGCTCGCCATGGCGATCGAGCGGATGGGCTTCCCGGTGAAATCACTGACCGGCTGGCAGGCAGGTTTCCTGACCGACTCGACCCACGGCTCGTCCCGCATCCGCCGGATCAACAAGGAGCGGATCGACAACGAGCTTTCCAAACGCAACATCGTAATCGTAGCGGGTTTCCAGGGGATCAACCGGTATGACGACATCACCACGCTGGGCCGGGGCGGCTCGGACACGAGCGCGGTTGCGCTGGCTGCGGCGCTCCACGCCGACCTTTGCCAGATCTATACTGATGTGGACGGCGTTTACACCGCAGACCCGCGGCTGGTGCCGGGCGCGCACAAGATGGATGAGATCACCTATGACGAGATGCTTGAGCTTGCCTCGCTCGGCGCGGGTGTGTTACATAACCGCTCGGTCGAGATGGCGAAGAAGTACGGCGTCAATCTGGAGGTGCTTTCGAGCCTGACGCAGAATCCCGGCACCAAAATTAAGGAGGTTGTCAAAGTGGAAAAAATGTTGATTCGCGGCGTCGCAAGGGATAACGATGTGGCGCGCATTTCGATCGTGGGTGTGCCCGACCAGCCGGGCATTGCATTTAAAATCTTCTCCCGGCTCGCCGCCAAAAAGGTGAATGTGGACATCATCCTCCAGTCAATCGGCCGGGACGATACCAAGGACATCAGCTTCACTGTGCCGCGTTCGAGCAAGCAGCTCGCAATGGAGCTGATGGAGGAGATCAACGAACGGTGCGGCGGAAAGGGGGTCATCTGCGACGACAACATCTCCAAGGTCTCGATCGTCGGCGCGGGAATGCAGTCCAACCCGGGCGTCGCGTCCAAGATGTTCGAGGCGCTCGCCGAAGCAAACGTCAACATCCAGATGATCTCCACCAGCGAGATCAAGATTTCGGTGCTGGTCAAACTCAGCGATGCGGATAAGGCGGTCAACGCGATCCACGACGCTTTCGAACTATAAGAACCCGTATTTACAACCATTTGACACCGTCTGGGCGGGTCTTTCGCCGTCCTGCCGCGTTGAAAAATCCTGCAATACACAAAGGATTGCCTGCATTTTTTCGCCTTGCAGGGCAGCAAACTCCCTCGCCCATCCGGTATCCTCTGAATTTATGAATACAGGTTCTAAAAATTCGGGCTGGTACAAAAGATCACAGCCAACCCCCGCCCGCTTTTACGCCACACGAAGAGCCGCCTTTCGAGCGCAGCCGCCGCAGGCGGCTCTTAGCGTGAGATGCGGCGGAAGTTTGCTCCTGGGAAGCGCTGCTCTGGCCGGCTTCTGCACGCCGCTGCGGCAGTTTTTCGGGCTTTTGCCGCCCTTCGGACTGCAAAAGCCTTTTCTGTTTTGAAAGCACCTATGGATTGTGCAGAAGCTGTCAGGATTAAGAAGGGGTGTCAAACCTCCAAAAGTTAGGAATGAAAGAAACTTGATGAAAATTCTTGCGATAGAAAGTTCCTGCGATGAAACCGCGGCGGCAGTCGTCGAGGACGGCAGACGGACGCTTTCTTCGGTGATCTATTCGCAGGTGGCCGAACATCAGAAATATGGCGGGGTCGTGCCCGAGATCGCGTCCCGCCGCCATACCGAACAGATTGTGCAGGTGGTGCAGGCGGCGCTGGACCAGGCTGGCTGCACCCTTAGCGAGGTGGACAAGATCGCGGTGACTGCGGCCCCCGGGCTGATCGGCGCGCTGCTCGTCGGGGTGAATTACGCCAAGGGGCTTTCGATGGCTTCCGGAAAACCGCTGATCCCGGTGCACCATATCCGTGGCCACATTGCCGCAAACTATCTGGCGCACCCGGACCTGGAACCGCCCTTTCTCTGCCTGGTGGCGTCGGGCGGGCACAGCCATATTGTCGAGGTGCGGGATTACACCGATTTCCGGATTATCGGGCGCACCCGGGATGACGCGGCGGGTGAGGCGTTCGACAAAGCCGCGCGTGCGATGGGATTTCCCTATCCGGGCGGGGTTTACATCGACCGCGCCGCGCCGCTGGGGGACGACAGCAAATACCGTTTGCCCCGCCCGCGCGTGGAGGGGTCGGAGTATGACTTCAGTTTTTCCGGGCTGAAAACGGCTGTCATCAATCTGCTGCATAACGCGTCCCAGAAAGGGGAAACTGTGGATAGGAACGCGCTCGCGGCTTGCTTCCAGCGGGCGGCCTGCGAGGTTCTTGTGGACCATTTGGAGCGGGCTGCGCAGGCGTATGGATATACCACCATTGTCGCAGCGGGCGGTGTTTCCGCCAACAGCGGGCTGCGCGGCAGGCTCGGGGAGATGTGTGCTAGGCATGGATATGCCCTCTATCTGCCGCCGCTCGAGCTTTGCGGGGACAACGCTGCGATGATCGGTGCGCAGGCGTATTATGAGCAGCTGGTTTATTCCCCGGCGGGCCTGGACCTCAATGCGTCCGCGTCCAAGGGGATCGACACTGTGTTCTAAGAACCTGTTCCGTATTTATTTGTGCAGGGGGGCTTTTTCTCTTGCAAAAAGCCCCCTCTTGCCGCATCGCGGCAATTCACCCGAAAAAAGCGCTTCATAGGATAAGTGTTCCGCCGCGTGCACGCGGCGTCGGGGGCTCTGCCCCTCGACCCCGCCACCTTTGAAAAGGTGGACGAAACTTCTGGATAAAGAATAGATAAAAAGCGCACTTTGCCCCATCGGGGTGGGGCCTGCGGGGAGGGGTCACTGACCCCTCGCCCGTAAGGCAAACTGAGGGGGCGTCGCGGCGGATGCCGCGCTTCGGACCCGCAGGTCCGAGAAGTCCCCCGAAGAAGGGCGCTTGCGCCCCGGAAGTTTGGGCTGGAACCCAAACTTCCGTTGCCTCACTGCCCCTCGACCCCGCCACCTTTGAAAAGGTGGACGAAACTTCTGGATAAAGAATAGATAAAAAGCGCACTTTGCCCCATCGGGGTGGGGCCTGCGGGGAGGGGTCACTGACCCCTCGCCCGTAAGGCAAACTGAGGGGGCGTCGCGGCGGATGCCGCGCTTCGGACCCGCAGGTCCGAGAAGTCCCCCGAAGAAGGGCGCTTGCGCCCCGGAAGTTTGGGCTGGAACCCAAACTTCCGTTGCCTCACTGCCCCGCGCCTGAGCAGGAAAGCCTGCCGCTACGGCTAGGAACCGGCTTCCGGCCGCGATTTGCAGGAGGCTCCAAAAAAGTGCTGTTCTATTGTAGAAAATTTAACAAAAATACCATTGCAATTTTTACAGCGGTGAACTATAATGGTAGCTGTGGGAAGAGTTCATTTTCCCGCCGATTGTTTTACTGTTTCAAGTTGCTATTTTAATACAACGAGAGGAGAACCGGAAATGACAAACAACAAAAATGTCCTCAACTGGATTGAGGAAATGAAAGCGCTTGTCAAACCTGACAAGGTGGTCTGGATTGACGGCAGCGAGGAGCAGCTCAAAGAGCTGCGTGACCTTTCGATCTCGATCGGGGAGATGGAGGAGCTCAACGAGGAGAAACTCCCGGGATGCCTGCTGCACCGCACTGCGGTCAACGATGTCGCGCGTGTTGAAGGCAGAACCTATATCTGCTCCAGAAACAAAGAGGATGCAGGCCCGACCAACAACTGGGAAGACCCGCAGGTCATGTATGAAAAGCTCAAAAAGCTGTATGACGGCTGTATGCAGGGCCGCACCATGTATGTCATCCCCTACTGCATGGGTCCGATCGGTTCCCCGTTCTCCAAAGTCGGCGTTGAGCTGACCGACTCTACCTATGTCGTTCTGAACATGGACATCATGACCCGTATGGGACAGGCCGCTTTTGATCAGCTGGGCGATGAGTCCAACGATTTTGTCCGCGGCCTGCACTCCAAGGCGAAACTCGAGGAGGAGAACCGGTATATCGTCCACTTCCCCGAGGACAACGCGATCTGGTCGATCAACTCGGGCTACGGCGGCAACGTCCTGCTCGGCAAAAAGTGCTTTGCGCTGCGCATTGCTTCCTATCAGGCGAAGATGGAAGGCTGGATGGCAGAGCATATGCTGATCCTCGGCCTTGAGAATCCGCAGGGCGAGATCAAATATGTCTGTGCAGCGTTCCCGTCCGCGTGCGGCAAGACCAACCTGGCGATGCTGATTCCGCCCAAGAAGTTCCTCGAAGCAGGATACAAGGTCTGGACAGTCGGCGATGACATCGCATGGCTGCGGATCGGTCCGGACGGGCGCCTCTGGGCGATCAACCCCGAGAACGGTTTCTTCGGTGTTGCACCGGGTACCAACGTCAAGTCCAATCCGAACGCGCTTGAGTCCACCAGAAAGAACACCATTTTCACCAACGTGGTTCACAATCTGGACGACAACACGGTCTGGTGGGAGGGTCTGGACAAGAATCCGCCTAAGAACGCGGTCGACTGGATGGGCAACAAGTGGGATTGCACCGATGGTTCCAAGGGTGCGCATCCCAACTCCCGTTTCACCGCACCGGCGGTCAACTGCCCCTGCATCTCCTCTGAGTTTGCAAATCCGCAGGGCGTGCCGGTTTCCGCGATCATCTTCGGCGGACGCCGCGCCAAGACCGCTCCGCTGGTCTACCAGTCCCGTGACTGGCAGCATGGTGTGTTTGTAGGCTCGACAATGGCTTCCGAGACCACCGCTGCCGCGGCTGGTGCGGTCGGCGTTGTCCGCCGCGACCCGATGGCAATGCTGCCGTTCTGCGGCTACCATATGGGCGACTATTTTGCACACTGGCTCGAGATGGGTAAAAAACTGGGTGACAAAGCGCCGAAGATCTTTAACGTCAACTGGTTCCGCACCGATGATGAGGGTCACTTCATCTGGCCGGGATTTGGCGACAACATGCGTGTGCTCAACTGGATCGTTGACCGCTGCGAAGGCAAGGCCGATGCAGTGGAGACCCCGATCGGCTACGAGCCGAAGCCGGAGGATATCGACACCGAAGGGCTTGACATTGATCTCGATACCCTCAAGGGCCTGCTGAATGTCGACAAAGACCTCTGGAAAGAGGAAGCAAAGGGCATCCACGAGTTCTACGCGAAGTTTGGCGACAAGCTGCCCAAGGAGCTCGAGGCTGAGTTGGCAAATCTGGAAGCCAACCTGAACAAATAAATGATGCGGGTGTATCGTGCAAACCCGTGGCGCGGGGTCACTGCGATTGCGCTGGTTGCTGCGGCAGCGGCGATTTCGGTGGTCTACGGGGTTATGGCAGTATTGGTTCTCAATCCGCGCCAGCATTGAATGGAACAGGCGGCCGCTGTTGCGGCCGCCTGTTTTGACTGTTGGGAAAATCTACAGGGGCCCGCTGCCTGGCGGCACAGATGTCAGCCGGCAGCTCATGGGGCGCCTCTTTGAGAAAGGGGACAATCCTTATGCATATCCAAAAAGTAAAGATTGGAGAAAGTACCAGCCGGCAGGGGAATCGGCTTATAGAGCTGCCTTTTCTGATCCTGCTCCTCTTTTTGCCTCTTGCCGAGCTTTATCAGAGCCGAATCCAACTGTCTGCATTCACAACCTCCCTGTCCTTTCAGATGATCGGTATGATGCACCTCGTTTCCCCGCTCCTCTTCCGATTTGGATACCTGTTTTTAGCGGTTGCAAAGGTTCGGTCTTTCCGAAAGAGCCGGTTGGCCCTGACGGCCCTGCTGCTGGCGTTTCTCTCCGCGGCGCTCTGGAACGCTCTTTCTCCGCTGCCGCTGGACTTCCAGATTTCAAGGCCGAATCAGCTTCCTGTCCTGCTCTGCAACTGGGCCTTTTACTGCTACCTGTTTGTCCATTTTTTCAGGGCAGATCCATAAGCGTGCTTGCTGACTATGGAATGCAAAATGAAACAGGCGCATCCAACAGGTCGGTGTGGCCTGTGGGTGCGCCTGACTGTGTATTGGGTTTCGGGTTGCCCGGTCAGAATCCTGGACCGGGCACTGTCCCCACTTATTCCGCCCAACGGTCGATCTGTTTCAGGAAATGGGGGTCCTCGGTCACGACCCGGACCGGTTTGTTATAGTCGAGCGCCATCAGCCCGAGGATCGACTTCGCGTCCGCGATTTTCCCTTCGACTGTGTGCACACCGATGTCCTCCACAGACTGCATCGCCAGATACATGAACTGGCGCAGGTCTTCTGCGGAATGGAGCACAATCTCTTTTACCATGGATAAAACTCTCCTTTCAAAAAGGGTTTTGCTTGCTTTCTTTCCTACGCCTCTATTAAACTACAAATTTTTCTAAAAGTCAATATATACAATTTGATTTTTTTTGTTTATACATATTCACTATAATTAGCACTCGATATAATTGACTGCTAAAAAATATGTAAACATTTCGTGAAGGGTATTGACTTCTGCAAAAAATATGGTACATTATAGTTGTTAGCAATCAATTTACATGAGTGCTAAAGCCTGATGGAAAGGTGACAGCGATGAAGCTGGATATTCGAAAACTGAAGATTCTGACTGCGATTGTAGAGACATATATCGACACCGGCGAGCCGGTCAGCTCGAAAATACTGGCGCAGCAGCTCGGTTTTTCGGTATCGTCCGCTACGATCCGCAACGATATGGCGGCCCTTTTCGAGATGGGCCTTCTGGAACAGCCCCATACCTCGGCGGGGCGGGTTCCCTCCCACCTTGGCTACCGGGTATATGTTGACCAGCTGATGCACTGCAAGCCGCTTTCGGAGGAGGAGCGCCGGGAGATCGACGCACTTTTCAATGTGCGCGATCCTGATCCCGACAAGCTCCTTGAGGATGCGGCGCAGGCGCTCGCGGACTACACCAACTGCGCGACCGTCTCAACGACCATCACCCCAAAGACCGTTCTGGTCAAGCGGGTGGAGATCGTCCCGGCGGGCACGCGGACGGTTGTTGTCCTGGTGATCGCCACCAATGGGGTCATCAAGAACAAGGTCTGCCGGGTCGATTTCCGGGTGACTGGCGAGATCGTCGAGTTCCTCAACCAGTTTGCCAACGGGCGGCTGGTCGGCAGGTCGGTTAACGACATCTCCCAGTGGTATATCAACTCGATCTCGGTCACGCTCGGGGATTACTCCCAGCTCTTTATCCCGGTGCTTGCCACCATCTATGAGCTTTGCCGGGAGATCAACGACGGGCAGTTCTACACCTCGGGCGGCGCAAACCTGCTCAACTACAAGGAGCTGGCGGACATTGCCCGGGACCTGTTAAGCGCGATGGCAAACCGCGAACAGCTGCTTGGTGTGATCGGCTCCAAAAGTGACGCGGTGTTCATCACGATCGGCAAGGAGAACAACCAGAGCGAACTGACCGATACCTCGGTGGTGGTTACCAAATACCGGATTGGGGAGCAGAATTCGGGTGCGATCGGGGTGATCGGGCCGGTGCGGATGGACTATGCAAAATTGATCCCACATCTGGAATATTTTTCGCAGACACTAGGTAAATTATTGGCGGAGACGTTTGAACAGGAGAACTGATCCATCATTTGGATAGAGACAAAACCGTCCGGAAAGGAAGCGAGCAGATTGTCCCAGGAAAACAAACACGAAAAGCTGGACCCGGAGCAGGAACAGACTGTTTTGGACCAGGAGGAAGCGCAGAAAGCGCAGCCGGAGCCGACGGGGGAGCCCAAACCGGAGGAGCCGAAGCCCGAAAAGACCGAACCCCAACTGTTGCAGGAAAAGGTGGACGAACTCAACGACCGGCTTCTGCGTACGATGGCGGAGTACGACAACTTCCGCAAACGCAGCCAGAAGGAAAAGGAGGCCATCTACCCGCAGGCAACTGCGGCGGCGGTGGCGCAGTTTGTCCCGATCCTGGATACCTTCGACCGCGCCCTCTCTGCCCCCTGTGCGGACGAGGAGTTCAAAAAGGGGGTCGAGATGATCCTCCAGAACTTCAAGGATGTGCTGGCCAAGATGGGCGTCGAGGAGTTTGGCGCACCGGGTGAGCAGTTTGACCCGGAATGCCACAATGCGGTGATGCATATTGAGGACGAATCGTTTGCTGAAAACAGCATCGTCGAGGTGTTCCAGAAGGGTTACCGGATCGGCGACCGGGTGGTCCGTCACGCAATGGTCAAGGTTGCAAACTGAACAGGGACAGATTCTAAATGTTGCAGATTATTATTTCGAAATAAATGGAGGACTGAATCATGGGAAAAATCATTGGTATCGACTTAGGTACAACAAATAGCTGTGTATCCGTCATCGAGGCCGGCGAGCCGGTCGTCATCGCAAACGCTGAGGGCGCGCGGACAACCCCTTCGGTTGTCGCGTTCTCCAAAACCGGCGAGCGGATGGTCGGGCAGGTCGCAAAACGTCAGGCGATCACCAACCCGGACCGCACCATCTCCTCGATCAAACGCCATATGGGCACCGATTATAAGGTCTCCATCGACGGCAAGAGCTACACCCCGCAGGAGATCTCCGCAATGGTCCTGCAAAAGCTCCGCGACGACGCGGAAGCCTATCTCGGCGAAAAGGTCACCGAAGCGGTCATCACCGTCCCGGCATACTTCTCGGATGCACAGCGTCAGGCGACCAAGGACGCGGGCAAGATCGCTGGGCTGGATGTCAAACGCATCATCAACGAGCCGACCGCGGCAGCGCTGGCATATGGCGTTGACAAGGAAGAGGATCAGAAGATCATGGTCTACGACCTCGGCGGCGGTACCTTCGATGTTTCGATCATCGAGATGGGCGACGGTGTACAGGAGGTTCTCGCGACCAACGGCGACACCCGTCTGGGCGGCGACGACTTTGACGAGCGGGTCATCAACTACCTCGCGGACGAGTTCAAGCGGGAAAACGGCATCGACCTGCGCAACGATAAGATGGCTATGCAGCGCCTGAAAGAGGCGGCGGAGAAAGCCAAGATTGAGCTCTCCGGCATGACAACCGCGAATGTCAACCTGCCGTTCATCACCGCCGACGCAACTGGTCCGAAGCATCTCGATGTGACCATCTCCCGCGCAAAGTTCAACGAGCTGACCGCCGATCTCGTCGAGCGGACGATGGTCCCGGTCCGTAAGGCGATGGCGGATTCTGGGCTGAAGGTTTCCGACCTCAACAAGGTCCTGCTGGTGGGCGGTTCCACCCGAATCCCGGCGGTACAGGAGGCGGTCAAGGCGTTCTGTGGTAAGGAACCGTTCAAGGGGATCAACCCGGATGAGTGCGTTTCGATCGGTGCCGCGATCCAGGGCGGCGTGCTTGGCGGCGATGTCAAGGGCCTCCTGCTTCTCGATGTCACCCCGCTCTCCCTCGGCCTCGAGACCCTCGGCGGCGTCTGCACCAAGATCATCGAGCGCAACACCACCATCCCGACCAAGAAGAGCCAGATCTTCTCGACCGCTGCGGATGGGCAGACCTCGGTTGAGATCAACGTCCTGCAGGGCGAGCGCGAGATGGCGCGCGACAACAAGCAGATCGGCATGTTCCGTCTGGACGGTATTCCGGCGGCTCCCCGCGGCGTGCCGCAGATTGAAGTGACCTTCGACATCGACGCGAACGGCATTGTCCATGTCACCGCGAAGGACCTCGGCACCGGCAAGGAGCAGAACGTCACGATCACCGCTTCGACCAACATGTCCAAAGAGGATATCGACAAGGCAGTCAAGGATGCGGAGATGTTTGCCGAAGAGGATAAAAAGCGCCGCGAGGAGATTGACGCCCGCAACGCGGCTGACAACATGGTATTCCAGTGTGAAAAAACGCTGACCGACCTCGGCGACAAGGTGTCGGCGGATGAGAAAGCAAAGGTACAGTCCAAGATCGACGCGCTCAAAGAGGCGCTCAAGGGCACCAACACCGACGAAATCAAGTCCAAACAGGAGGATCTCCAGAAGGATTTCTACGAGATGAGCGCCAAGATGTACCAGCAGCAGGCCCCGCAGGGTGCGCCGGATATGGGCGCACAGGACATGGGCGGCAGCAACGGTCAGGCAGGCGACTATGTGGATGCCGACTTCAAAGAGGTTGACGAGGACGGCCAAAAGTAATAGAATAGGCTGGCAGGTGTTAAGGCGGGGGTCTCCCTCCGCCTTAACCTGATGCAGTGGAACAGCCAATGCGATATGAAACAGATACACAAACAGGGGTGAACAGATTTGGCAGATAAACGGGATTATTATGAAGTTTTGGGCGTTTCGAAGGACGCCTCGTCGGACGACCTGAAAAAGGCTTACCGCAAACTTGCAAAGCAGTATCACCCCGACATGAACCCGGGGGATAAGACTGCGGAGACCAAGTTTAAAGAGGTCAACGAGGCGTATGAGGTTTTGAATGACCCCGCCAAGCGCCAGCGGTACGACCAGTTCGGCCATGCAGGGGTTGACCCGTCCTATGGCGGAGGCGGCGCGGGATACGGCGGAGGCGGTTTCGGCGGTTTTGACGTTGGGGACATTTTTGAGAGCTTTTTTGGCGGCGGCTTCAGCGGTTTTGGCGGAAGCAGCCGCACCCGCAATCCAAACGGCCCGATCCGGGGCAACGACATCAATGTGACGCTTGGGCTGTCGTTCATGGAAGCGGCCAAGGGCTGCAAACAGCAGATTCAAGTCCAGCGGCTTGAAAAGTGCGATGTCTGCGGCGGGAGCGGCGCCAAGAGCGGTACGACCGCAGAAACCTGTACCGAATGCGGCGGTACAGGCCAGGTCAAGGTGTCCCAGCGGACGCCAATCGGTGTGATCCAGACCACCCGCACCTGTTCGAAATGCTCGGGCAAAGGCAAGGTCATCAAGGAGCCCTGCCCCGACTGCCGCGGGATGGGGCGTGTCCGGCATACCCGCACACTTGAAGTCTCGGTCCCTGCGGGCATTGATGACGGACAGACATTCGTTCTGCGCGGGCAGGGCGATCAGGGGGTCAATGGCGGGCCTTCCGGTGATGTGAACATCATGGTCACTTTGCGTCCGGATACCCTCTTCGAGCGGGATGGGTTCGATGTCTGGTGCGATATCCCCATCACCTTCTCACAGGCTGTGCTTGGGGACGAGATCACCGTCCCGACGATCGACGGCAAGGTCAAATATACCGTCCCGGAGGGGACCCAGTCGGGGACCGTCTTCCGCCTGCGCAACAAGGGTATCCAGTATGTCAATGGGCGCGGGCGCGGCGACCAGTACGTCAAGGTGAATATCGAGGTCCCCCGCAACCTGACCGGCAAACAGAAGGAAGCCCTGCGCAAATTTGAGGAGCTTTCAACCGAGAAAAACTACGAAAAGCGCCGCAGCTTTTTCGACAAGCTCAAGGACGCAATGAAATAAGAATCTGTATTTATCATCAGGGGATGCCGGACGGGCGAATGGTTGTGAATACGGGTTCTAAGCAGCCAGTACCCCGGCCGCCTCTTTTTTCGATTTGAAAAAGAGGCGGCTTTGTTGTATACTGTATCTTGGAAAAGCTGCCGGGAGTGGCTTCACAGGAGAAAGGGTTCCGCTGCATGCGCGCAGCGGCCAAAGGCTCTGCCTTTGGAAACCGCAGCCTTTGAAAAGGCTGGCGAAACTTTTGGATTTGCAATAAGGGAAGGAGAAACAGGTATGCAGTACAGCGAGGTGCAGATTCGGGTTGCAACCGCGGATGTGGATACGGCTGCGGCGATCGCCAATCTGGTGGTTCCGTACGGCCTTTATATTGAGGATTACAGCGACATCGAGGAGCTTGCGCCCAAAATTGCGCATGTGGATCTGATCGAACAGGAGCTGCTCGACCGCGATCGGGATCACGCAATCATCCATCTCTACATCTCTCCCGAGGAAAACCCGGCAGAGGCGGTTTCATTCGTGCGGGAGCGGCTCGAGTCGGAACGGATCGGATTTTCGATCGAGCGGGCACAGGTCAACGAGGAAGACTGGGCGACCGCTTGGAAAAAATACTATTTTCCCACCAAAGTCGGGGAGCGTCTGGTCGTATGCCCCTCGTGGGAAACCTACTCCCCTGTTGAGGGGGAGGTCGTCCTGACGATCGACCCGGGCATGGCGTTCGGCACCGGCACCCATGACACCACCCGCCTCTGCATGCAGCTGCTCGAAGAGCATGTCCGCCCGGGTGACCGGCTGCTCGATGTCGGCACCGGCAGCGGCATCCTCGCAGTTTCGGCGCTGCTGCTTGGCGCAGGCGCGGCGGTCGGGGTGGATATCGACGAGGTTGCGGTGCGGGTTGCAAACGAAAATGCCGCGGCAAACAACGTTTCCGATCGGGTGGACTTCTTTGCGGGCGACCTCGCGGACAAAGCCAGCGGACGGTTCCGGGTCGTGACCGCCAACATCGTGGCGGATGTCATCATCCGGCTGATCCCCGATCTGGACCGGTTCCTCGAGCCGGATGGTGTATTCATCGCGTCGGGGATCATCGACATGCGGGAGCCGGACGTTATGCAGGCGCTCACCGCTGCCGGTTACCAACTGGCTGGCAGGAAAGAATCGGGCGGATGGGTTGCGCTTGCCGCCTGCCGCGCCGGAAACTGATCGGAAAGGCGGTGGAGGCGGGATGCCCAGATTTTTTACAGGCCAGGTGAACCGGGAACGGGCGCTGATCGTGGGGGAGGATGCGCGTCATATCGCGCTTGCTTTGCGGATGAAGGCCGGGGAACGGCTGACCGTCTGCGACGCGGATGGCCAGGACTATCAGTGCGTGATCGAGCGGATCAGCCCGGAACAGGTGGAACTGCGGGTCGAGGAGGTTGCGCCATCGGCTGGGGAGCCGGGTGTCTGGATCACCCTCTATCAGGCGCTGCCCAAGGGGGACAAGATGGAAACGATCGTCCAGAAGGCGGTTGAATTGGGGGTCGGACGGATCGTGCCGGTGCTGACCCACCGGTGTGTCTCCCGTCCGGACGACAAATCCATGCGCAAAAAGTGTGAGCGGTACAACCGGATTGCGCTCGAAGCAGCCAAACAGTGCGGACGCGGACGGGTGCCCGAGGTTGCGCCGCTGGTCGGGTTTCGGGAGGCGGTCGCGCAGATGCGCGCCGACCCGCTCGCGCTCTTCTTCTACGAGAACGCCGACCAGCCGCTCCGGGAAGTTCTCTCCGGGCATCTTGGGGACCGGGTTTCCATCCTGATCGGGAGCGAAGGCGGGTTTGAACCGTCCGAAGCGGCGTTTGCGGCAGAAAACGGCCTTGTCCCGCTTTCACTGGGGAGCCGTATCCTGCGGTGTGAGACCGCCCCGCTCGCCGCGATCACCGCGATTTTATATCAGGCCGGGGATATTTGACCCGCCTGGTGAACATACTTGAAACAGAGAAAGAAGGAGAGTGACATGAGAAAGATTGCAGCACTCCTGCTGGCCTGCCTGCTGTTTGGCGGATGCGAAGAGCGCCATGCGGCGCCGGTGCAGGCGGAGTCCTCGGAGGATGCCGCCCCGGTAAGCTCTCAATGGTGGGAGGAGGTCCCGGAGGAGCTATCTTCGGATCCGGAGCCGGAAGAGTCCTCCCCGGCATCGGAAGAGCCGTCCTCAGAACCGGAAGAGCCGCCGCTCGAGCTGGAAGAGTGGGCGCTGGTCCTTGCCAACTATGACCACGACATCCGGGAGTACGAGCCCGAGTTGGAAGAGGTCCAGAACGGCTACCGGATGGATGTGCGCGTTGCCGAGATCGCCCGGCAGATGATCGCGGACGCGGCGGAACAGGGGGTAAGCCTTCTGGTGTGTTCAGCCTACCGGCCGTATTCCTCGCAGGAGCGCAACTTTAACAACAGTGTCAACACCTATCTTTCGATGGGCTACAGCCAGGATCAGGCGGTCGCGGCTACCGCGCAGCTGATCGCCTATCCCGGCAGGAGCGAGCATCAGACCGGGCTTGCCGCAGACATCGTAACCCCGGCCTACCAGGGGCTGGACGATGGGTATGCCGAGACCGACGCGGCAAAATGGCTGCTTGAAAACGCGGCGGACTACGGGTTTATCCTGCGCTACCCGGCGGATAAAACCGAGATCACCCGGATCAACTTTGAGCCGTGGCATTACCGGTATGTGGGAATTGACGCGGCAAAGGAGATTATGGAAAACGGGCTCTGCCTTGAGGAGTTTCTTGAGCAGCAGGGAATGATCGAATGAGCCGCCGGCAAAAAGCTGCGCGGGCCGCGTACCGCCTGCTGGAGGTGCGCGGACGGCGTGCGGCAACGGCTGCCGCATTCCTCCTGCTTGTGGTGGTGCTGGCCGCGGGTTGCCTGATCGCATGGCAGGTCCAGCAGATGAAGGATCAGATCCTGAAAACCCAGCTTGTGCAGTCGCTCACAGGCGGGGCTGACCTGGGCAGGTTCTCCCAGTTATCCGATCAGGGCAGGCTGACCCAGCTCCTTTCCGACCCCCAAACCGCTGCCCTGCTGGTCAGCTATTTCGACTCGATGGCAGATTCCCTCCAAAACCTCGACCCGTCCGGACGGGGGGCTTTCGCCCGGTTTTGCGCCCTTCTGGACGCGGCGGAGGGTTCCGGCGCTGCGTTGACCGGGTTTCGATGGGAAGAAAATGCCCTGATGGCCGACTGTGTTTCCGACCGGGAGGACGCCTCCAGGGAGATGATGGAAATTCTGGGGCGGGACAATCTGTTTTCAGATGCAGAACTTTCCTCCCTGATAGGAGAAAAACAGGGGATTTTCACAATCTGCTGCAAATTTTCCGATCTCGTTTAGATGGAATCCACAAATTTTTTGAATTCTATACATAAATATCGCTCCATCTCTGTAAATTTCGGATGGTTTGTGGTAGAATGATTTTAAACTGGGAGATCGTAAAATTGGCAAAAGAGAAACAGATGGTATGGCAGATCCCTCTTACCCGGAAACAGGCTGGGGTCTTTTTGGCGGCATTGCTCCTTTCCGCTGCGCTCGTGCGGCTGATCCTCGGCTATACGGCGGTTCACTATTTCGATTTGGGATACTATGTTGACTGGTCGTCCGGTGTGCTGGAGGATTTTTTCGGCGCATATGACCGGATCGAAAATCTGGATTATCCGCCGCTGTTTCTCTTCCCGCTCTATTTTACCGGGTGGGTGATGTCCGACCCGCGGGTCTCGGAGTTTCACCCCTACGCGATGCTTGCTCTCAAGGGCTGGCAGATGCTCTTCGATCTGGCGCTCATCCCCATGCTGTATCTTCTTCTGCGCAGGCATGGCGAGCTGTTTGGCCTGCTTGGGGCGGCGCTTTGGGCGGTCAACCCGACCATCCTCTACAACTCCGCCTACTGGGGCCAGACCGACAGCATTATGCTCTTCCTGCTCGCGCTCGCATTCAGCCTGCTCGACAATGGCAGGCCGGTCTGGAGCAGCGTGACAATGGCGCTCGCCTGCCTGATGAAGTTCCAGTCGCTCTATTTTGCGCCGCTTTTTGCGTTGGTGCTCTTTACGCGGTATCCGTTCCGGAGGGCGGCCCTGGGCGGCTGTGCAGCCGTGGCAACCGCATTTGCGGTATTCCTGCCTTTCATGCTCCGCTCAGGCTGGGGTCTTCCGTTTCGCGTTTACTTCGGCGGATTTGCACAGTATCCAGGGGCATCGCTCAACGCATTCAACCTTTACAGTGCGGAAGGGCTGAACTATGCCAGCGTTGCAACCACTCTGGTTGGGCCGCTCACTGTCGGCGGATTTTCCGCCTGTGCCACAGCCGCCGCGCTGCTTCTGTTGGCTTACTTCTACCTGACCGCGACCGAAAAAAGCGTCTGGCTGCTGGGGTTCTGGTTTATGCAGACGGTATTCCTGTTCACCGCCCGGATGCATGAGCGGTATCAGATACCGGTGCTGTTGTTCGCACTTCTGGCGAGCGTTGTACACAGGAGCTATCCGCTTTTCTGGGGATACGCCGCGTTGACGGCAATCACCTTTTTTAACCATTTCCTTGTGCTGGAAGAGGCGTTTGCAGGCGACCCGCCAAAGGCCTGGACGCTCTGGTTCGGCGATCTCGTCGAACAGTTTTCGTGGGCGAACCTTGCTGTCTATGCACTGACAGCTGCGGTCTGCCTGCATATCCTGTATCGCAGGGGGCGGATCAGCCTGCGTGAGGGGATTCAGCAGGCGGGTTCTTACAAATTTTGAACAGAAAGCTGTGTGTTGGATTGAACGTATTTTCACATCTCACCATGGGGCGGTACCTCTACGCTTATTTTACCGAAAACCTCGGTGTAGAGCTGGATAAGGTCAGCTTTGTAAGCTGGAACATGCTTCCGGACGTCGCCCCAAGCCTGTTCAGGCTTTCCCACTTCAAAAAGGACATCTATGACCTCGTGATGGCGCGCGCGGAGCATCTTTCCAAAGAGGGCGAGCGGATGAGCGTCAAGGAATACAGCCGTCAGCTTGGCATCCTCTGCCATTTCATGTCGGACTTTTTCTGCTATGCACACGCCGAATATTTCAGCGGGAGCAAGGTGGGGCATCTCCGGTATGAACTGCTGATGCAGCTGTACGGGTACCGCCGCAAGGAGATGCTGCATGCAGTCGACCTGATTGCCAATGCCGCAGAACTCGACCATTCAGCGGCACTCTATGAGCAGATCAACGAGCTGCATGACCAGTACCGCCAGATAGCCCCTTCCTATGGGGTGGACTTCGTTTACTCGCTGACCGCCTGTGTGGACCTCCTGATGGGGATTCTCGACCAGCCAGCCTCATCGGCTACATAACCGGTCGAAAAACCGGCGGGAAATGGCCTGCCCTTCTCTTTTCCGGACTGTGGATTCAAACACCCCCTGCTGCGAGCCAGATGCGGCAGGGGGTGTTTTTGTTCCTGTTTCAGGGGCTTCTATTCTGTGAACCTCTGTCTGTTTCAAGTGTGCTGCTGATGCTGCGCATATTCCGCCACTTTATGCAGCAGCTTGCAATCGACCAATGCATCCACCAGGGTGCCATCGGCTTCATACGCCTGGGAAAAAACCTTCCCTTCCTGCATAATCTCATTGATAAGCCCGGTTTTGCTGTACGGGATCAGAAGCGTGAGCCGTTTATGCGTCGGTGCAAGGGCTTTGGCGGTTTTTTGCAGAAGCGCATCGAAGCCGAACCCGGTCCGGGCCGAGATCAGCGCGGTCTGATCGTTAATCGGCAGGGGCGCTTCGGATACCAGGTCGCATTTGTTCAACACGGTGAGCATCGGTATCTCCTGCGCGCCAAGCTCCTGCATCAGCTTTTTGGTGACCGCGATCTGTTCGTCCGCTTCCCCGGAGGAGATGTCGCAGACGTTCCAAAGCAGGTCTGCGCCGGCGGCTTCCTCCAGTGTCGATTTGAATGCTTCCACCAGATGATGCGGCAGCCGCCGCACCAATCCCACCGTATCGACCAGCATAACGGTCCTGCCATCCGGCAGGGTCAGTGCCCGCGAAGTGGGGTCCAGCGTTGCGAACAGCTTGTTCTCGGCGAGCACGCCTGCATCGGTCAGCGCATTGAGCAGCGTACTTTTCCCCACATTGGTATAACCTACGATCGCCACAGTGGTCACACCGTCCTTTTTGCGGCGGCTGCGCAGCAGTCCGCGACGCTTTTCCAGCTCTGCAAGCTGTTCCTGCAATGCGGTAATCCTGCGCCGGATATGCCGTCGGTCGGTCTCGAGCTGGCTTTCGCCCGGGCCGCGGGTGCCGATCCCGCCGCCCAGCCGGGAAAGCACGCTGCCAAGCCCAGCCAGGCGTGGGAGCTGGTATCTGAGCTGCGCCAGCTCGACCTGTAATTTCCCTTCTGCGGTGACTGCGCGCTGGGCAAAAATATCGAGGATCAGCGCTGTGCGGTCGATCACCGCGATGTCGCAGAGCTGCTCGATATTGCGGACCTGCGCGGGAGAAAGCTCATGGTCAAAGATCAGCAGGTCGATCTGATGGTCTTTGCAGAATGCTGCGGCCTCCTCCAGCCGCCCTTTGCCGATCACCGTAGCTGCTTCAAAAGCTGCGCGCTTCTGGGTCATCTTTGCCACAACTTCAGCCCCCGCGGTCGCCGCAAGCTCCTCCAGCTCGGCGAGCGAGACCTCCAGGTCAAATTCCCCGGTGTCTGCGGCGATCAGAACCACCCGCTGTGGTTTATTTTCTGTTGTTTCGATCATGCGGAACTCCATTTCCGGGGAGGATTTTTTACTCCCCAATCGTTTGAGCTGCTTCCAGATGGGTTGCTCCTAGCATACCACATCTGCCCTGGGAAAACACCTCTCGGATTTTTACCAAATTCTTTGCATTGAAGATCGGCCCGGAATGGGATAAACTCAAGATAGTATTATTGAATTGGATGTGAACAACCGATGAAGATTCTCTTGTCAACCTCGCTTCCACTCCGGCCCTTTTTCGAACGGCTGCTCCCCGCATCCCCCCACGAGGTGGAACTCCTCTGTTTTGAAGAGGAGATGCCTGCTCTGGAGCTGCTGGAACAACAGCTCGCCCGTGTTACAGGCTGTGACGCGATCCTGCTTCCGGATGGCGCGGCCATCCTTGGGGAAACCGGGCTTCGGGCGGGCAGCATCCCGCTGGTCCTGCCCCGGGTACATAACTGCGTGGCGCTCCTGCTCGGCGGTGCAGACCGGTACCGCAGCCTGTTTGAGCGCTATCAGGGCGGCATCTGCTGGCAGACCGCCGGCCTTGCCGCGCTGCTCGGTTCCGACGCGCAGGAAGCGTACTCCTGTCTGTGCTATCTTGCGGATACCCAGCTTGGCCTGCGGGACACTTCAGTAGAAGCACAGGCCGCCGCCAAACGGTACGGCTGGGACTTTTTCGAGGCCGAAACCGACCTCTCCTTGATTGAACGGATGCTCGCCGGGGACTGGGACACGGATGCGTTTCTGACCGTCCGTCCGGGGGAACAGGTCCTGCCCTCCTACACCCGTACCCTGATGGAAGCTGCCGCCTGCCGGTGATCCGGCTTTCCCGCGCCAGAGAGGGCGCCGCAAATGCGGCGCCCTCTTTGTGATCCTCTTTATTTCCCGCCGGCGATCTCTTTCAGCGAAGTGACCATCCCTGCTAAGGACTGGATTTCACTTGGAATGATGATCTTAGTTGCCTTGCCATCTGCCGCCTTTGCAAACGCCTCCAGGCTTTTGATCTGGATGACCCGGTCGGTCGGATCGGCTTCGTTCAGCATCTTGAGTGCATCCGCATAGGCGCGCTGCACCATCTGGATCGCTTCCGCTTCACCTTGCGCTTCACGGATCTTCTGCTCGCGGACACCCTCTGCACGCAGGATCGCGGATTCTTTCTCCGCTTCCGCGCGCAGAATCGCGGACTCCTTTTCACCCTCGGCCACAAGGATCTGGCTGTGTTTTTCGCCCTCTGCACGCAGGATGGATTCGCGGCGTTCGCGCTCGGCCTTCATCTGTTTTTCCATCGCGTCCTGGATCTCGCGCGGCGGCAGGATATTTTTCAGCTCGACCCGGTTGACCTTGATCCCCCATTTGTCGGTTGCGACATCCAGCGTCGCGGTGATCTTGGAGTTGATGACATCACGGGAAGTCAGGGTGCTGTCCAGCTCCATCTCGCCGATGATGTTGCGCAGGGTGGTTGCGGTCAGGTTTTCGATCGCCGACATCGGGCGCTCGACCCCGTAGGTGTAGAGCTTGGCATCGGTCACCTGATAAAAGACAACCGTATCAATCTGCATGGTAACATTGTCCTTGGTGATTACCGGCTGGGGCGCGAAGTCGACTACCTGTTCCTTCATGGACATCTTTTTGGCAATCCGGTCGATGAACGGCACCTTGACATGCAGCCCGGTCTCCCAGGTGGCATAATAGCTGCCGAGGCGCTCGACCACATAGACACTCGCCTGCGGGACGATCTTGATGTTCGAGATCACGACGATCAGCACAAACAGTACAATCGCGATCAGGATTGGGATTAAAAGCATGGACGTTGAAATAAACATGGAAATTCCCCCTTTTTTAGAAATAAAACAGGCACTGCCTATCAAACACTACAACAGAAGTTCCCGAAGGGTTCCAACTGCCTGATGCCAGTCTGTTGTATGTATCCGTCTGGACGCTGAATCAGGCTGCGGAATTCTCTTGGCGAAGGGGCATCATGTCGCCCCTTTGTGGGTATGCTGTGCTGTTTCGGCTGCAACGATCAGCTTCACCCCTTCGATCGCCAGCACCCGGACCCGTTCCCCCTCTTCGAGGATTTCGCCATCCTGGGTGCGGGCGGACCAGTCCATCCCAAGCACCGAGACCCGGCCCATTCCGGGAAGGTTATCCACCGTCTGGGTCACCACCCCGGTCTTTCCGATTACGCGGTCTGCGTTGGTCGGTTCCTTGCAGGTCTTAACCACCTTTCGGACAAATGGACGGGTAGCCAGCAGTGCAGCCAGAGAGACCCCCGCAAATAGAATCCATTGGGTGCGTACCGACGCGCCCAGCGCCGCTGAAACCGCCGCGACCACTGCGCCCAGCGCAAACCAGATTGCATTGAGCTGTACCGTGATCCCCTCGGTAACCGCCATCGCGATTCCGAGAACCAGCCAGAACACCGGCATCATTGACCCAACAAACGACATAATCAGACCCCCTTGCTTTTTTTCATCTGGTGGTATCGTCAAGACACTGAAAAACAGGCATCTGCTTTTCAGAGGCGGGCAAAAGTCCGCCAGCACATTGTGTGCCGAATGACCATGTAACCCTAGAAGCAAGGCCGTAAACAGCAACCTTTTTTAGAGAGACCGCTGCGGGTTAAAAAAACCAGAAAAAGCTTTGCTCCTGTCCTAACCGGCAGGTACCAAAGCCGATTTCAGCTTTGGTGTACGATCTTGCAGGCTGTCTGCAACATCGCCCCCGCCTTTGTGGATATTATAGCATAAAACGAGTGTTTTTCACAATGCCTGAAACAGAGCCTTTTTTTCCCGGTGGGGTCCGGGCGGGTTTTGTAGATGGGCGCATCCTCCTCGAGCTTACCCAATCGCGTCCAATCTCGCGTATACGCGCTCATACACCACTTTCAGGCGGCAGTAGTTCCGAATCAGAATGTTCTAAGGACCGCCTATAGTATCCTGGCCCGATGGGAAAGCGGCCTCGTTACACCGGGAAAAAAGGGCAGATGCGGCGGTCAGGGCTTCTGGTCGCAGCTGCGGATGGATGGAACCCCGACAATGAGGGAAGCGGCGGCCAGAGTGAGCACTCCTGCGACGATAAACCAGTTTTGCACTCCACAAAGCTCGGCAAATATGCCTGAAACCGACAGAGCGACCGGTGCGACCACCAGTTGAACACTGCTTGAGATCGAGAGAACTCTGCCGAGATACTGCTGTTCGAATCCCTGCTGGAGCAGAGGGGTGTACATCCCCCAGTAGAACGGTCCAGAGACTCCCATAAAGAACGAGCAGACAGAAAATGCCCAGAATCCGTCGGGCGGGAGCAGGCCGGAAAAAATCAGGCTGGCAGACATCAGCAGGAACGAAAACAGGATGGTACGAATTTTATTTTTGGAGCCGCCCCAGCCCCCGAGGACTAACGATCCAAGCAGCAGCCCGATCGAAAAAACGATCTCCGCAATGCTTGCGTGAACATTGGTGCCGCCAAAGTAGGACATACTCATCAGCGGAAAGAGCGCACTGGTGGGCATCAGCGCGAAGGTGTAAAGTGAGCTGACCAGCACCAGCCCAAAGAGGCCGCGGTTGGAGCGCAGGATGCGGAATCCGGCAGCGGCTTCCCGCAAAAACGACCCTTTGGGTTCTGCTGTTTCGGAGCGGGCGGGCAGAGGAGAGATATGGCAGATACAGAGGGTGCAGACCGCTGCCAACGCACCGATTACATCAAGAAAAACAATGCTGCTCAAGCTCCAGACGCTGTAAATGACCGCTGCCAACGCAGGGCTGAGAATCTGCGAAACCGATTGCAGCGACTGGGAATACCCGGCGCAGCGGGTGAGCTGATCCGCCGGGACGATCTGTGGGGTGACCGCCTGAAGCGACGGGTTGTGGAATGCCGACCCGACCGACCGGGCGAGCAGGACCGAGAGGATCAGCCAGACGGGGAGCGCTCTTCCGCCCAATCCGGCGGCAACCAGCAGGAGGCTTGCGAGTGCGATCAGCAGGTCGGAAACGATCATAATTTTTTTGCGGCTGTAGCGGTCGATGTAAACCCCGATGAATGGGCCGAGCACCGCTTGTGGAAGAAACCCGGCGAGCATTGCAGCGGAGAGGACTAATGCGGAACCGGTTTTTTCGGTGAGATACCAGACGATCGCAAATTGCAGGATCGAGCTGGAAAGCTGGGAAACCGCCTGTCCGGACCAGATTATAAAAAAGTTCTTTTTCCATTGGTACATATCGAAGCCTCCCCTGCGCAGATACTTTGTCTATTATATCCAATCTGGATAGAAAGCGCAAGCGCCGGGGGCACACAGCGCGTACGGCGGCGGGGGTTCTGCCCCTCGATCCCACGATTTTTTGAAAAAAATCGAGTAAAGCTTTAGAGTTTAAAACAGAGAGGATTTCTCAGGCCGGGGAGGGGCGTATGATGATGGGCTGGTAAGAGAGCCAGAGGTGGTATTACGGCGGATGTTCTGGTTTCTGCCCGAGGGGCTGCCTTTGACAGATTGCATAAAACGGTAGAAGTACAAAACAGGCATCCCGGAAACGGGATGCCTGTTTGTGTTTAAGCAGGGGTCTTTTCCTGCCGTTCTTTGTAATGGTGCGCCTGCTCAAGCAGCATATCCTTGACCTTCATCAGACGGATCTGGGTAGAGCGTTCGCTCTCGTCCAGCTTCATCGTGATGTACTTGATGTTCTCCTGCGTTTCAGGGATCATGACATGTTCGAGCGCATTGACGCGCCGGCGGGTTTTTTCGATCTCCGCAGCCATGAGCTGGCAGGACTTTTCGCACTCGGCGAGACGGAGCATATCAGGCAGGATGTCCGCCAGCGACTTTACCGCGTCGTCGAGATCACTCGAAGTGAAAGCGTAGCCATAGGAATAGATGTTGTTTGCATCCGAGGTGCGCGTCTTATACTCAAAGACCGGGATGTCCACGCTCATGACATTGCGGTGGGAGGTCTCAAGATAGACCTCCTGCATCGGCGCCATCATCGCGACATTGAGCACCTCGTCGGCCATCCCTGCGCGGGCGAGCACGAAATTTTTGTTGGCAGCAGCGATGCCCGCTTCCACCTTTTCGCGCAGTGCTTTATTCTCCCGCACGAGATCGAGAAACTGCCGCATCAGCTCGTCACGCTTATCCTTGAGCAGCTTGTGGCCGCGGGTGGTGGTCGCCAGTTTCCGCTTGAGGCGGGTCAGCTCCATACGGGTGGGGTTTACCTGTTGTTTCGCCATGACAGCTCACCCCTTACTTTCCGTAGTATTCGTCGAGGAACTCGTCCTTGATTCGTTTCAGCTCGCTGCGGGGCAGGATGTTGAGCAGCTTCCAGCCGATCGCGAGGGTTTCCTCAATGTCGCGGTTGGCGTCGTAGCCCTGCGAGACATACTCGTTTTCAAATGCGTCGGCAAACTGCGCATACAGCTTGTCGATATCGGTCAGTGCAGCCTCGCCGAGGATGACCATGAGTTCTTTCGCCTCTTTGCCGCGGGCATAGGCGGCGAACAGCTGGTTCATGGTGTTGGCATGGTCGGCGCGGGTCTTGCCCGCACCGATTCCCTTGTCCTTCAGGCGGGACAGGGAGGGCAGCACGTCGATCGGCGGCGCAATATTTTTGCGGTAGAGGTCACGCGAAAGGATGATCTGGCCTTCGGTGATGTAACCGGTCAGGTCAGGGATCGGATGGGTTTTGTCGTCTTCCGGCATGGTCAGGATCGGGATCATCGTGATCGAACCGTTTTTGCCCTTCTGCCGCCCTGCACGCTCGTACAGCGAGGCGAGGTCGGTATACATGTAGCCGGGATAACCGCGGCGTCCGGGGACCTCTTTACGGGCGGCTGAAACCTCACGCAGCGCATCCGCATAGTTGGTGATGTCGGTGAGGATGACCAGGACGTGCATGTTCTTTTCAAATGCGAGGTACTCGGCAGCAGTCAGCGCCATACGCGGGGTCGCAATACGCTCAACCGCCGGGTCATTCGCGAGGTTGATGAACAGGACGGTACGGTCGAGCGCGCCGGTCTCACGGAAACTCTCGATGAAGAAGTTGGATTCCTCGAAAGTGATGCCCATTGCGGCAAAGACAACCGCGAACGGCTCAGAGGTTCCGCGCACCTTCGCCTGCCGCGCGATCTGTGCGGCGAGGTTGGCGTGGGGCAGACCGGATGCCGAGAAGATCGGCAGCTTCTGGCCGCGGACAAGGGTATTCAGCCCGTCAATTGCTGAAACGCCGGTCTGGATGAACTCCTGCGGATAGTTGCGCGCAGCGGGGTTCATCGGCAGGCCGTTGATGTCCACCCGCTTGTCGGGCAGGATTTCGGGGCCGCCGTCGATCGGGCGCCCCAGCCCGTCGAACACGCGGGAGAGCATATCCTCCGAAACGCCAAGCTCCATGCTCCGCCCGAGGAAGCGGACCTTGGAATTGGAGAGGTTGATACCGGTCGAGCTTTCAAAGAGCTGAACCAGCGCATTGCTGCCGTCGATCTCAAGCACCTTGCAGCGGCGTTTTTCACCGGAAGCAAGCTCGATTTCACCCAGCTCGTCGTAGGTGACGTTTTCGACGCCGCGCACCAGCATCAGGGGGCCTGCGACCTCCTGGATTGTGCGGTATTCCTTCGGCATCAGAATTCCTCCTTCCGTGATACAATCTCTTCGATCTCCTGCTCGAGGGCTTTAAAGACCGCGTTATATTCGGCCTCCAGCTGCTCGGCAGGGGTATATTTGTAGCGGCCGATCCGCTCGCGGACCGGCATCTTGACCAGGTCGTCGATCGGCGCGCCTTTTTCGAGCGCAGCAACCGAACGGTCATAGAACGCCAGCACCAGCTCCATCATGATATACTGTTTCTGAAGCGGGGTGAAGGTGTCAACCTCGTGGAACGCATCCTGATGCAGGAAGTCCTCGCGGATTGAGCGGGCGGCTTCGAGTTTGAGACGGTCGGGCGCGGAGAGCGCGTCCATACCGACCAGCTTGACGATCTCATCCAGTTCGGATTCGTCCTGCAAAAGCCGCATGATCCGGGCGCGCAGCTCCATCCAGTCGGGCTGGACATGCCCGTTGAACCATTTGGACATCGAATCGGTGTAGAGCGAATAACTGGTCAGCCAGTTGATCGCGGGGAAGTGGCGGCGATAGGCGAGCTGGGCGTCGAGGCTCCAGAACACCTTGACGATCCGCAGGGTTGCCTGTGTGACCGGCTCGGAGATGTCGCCGCCCGCAGGGGAAACCGCGCCGATCACCGAGAGCGCGCCTTCGCGCCCATCCGCGCCGAGTGCAACCACGCGCCCGGCACGCTCATAGAACTGCGCCAGACGGCTGCCGAGGTAAGCGGGGTAACCCTCTTCACCGGGCATCTCCTCGAGGCGTCCGGACATCTCGCGCAGCGCTTCCGCCCAACGGGAGGTCGAATCGGCCATCAGCGCGACCGAATAGCCCATGTCGCGGAAATATTCGGCGATCGTGATACCGGTATAGATCGACGCCTCACGCGCCGCAACCGGCATATCCGAGGTGTTTGCGATCAGGACGGTGCGCTCCATCAGCGAACGGCCGGTTTTCGGGTCTTTCAGCTCGGGGAACTCGTTCAGAACGTCGGTCATCTCGTTGCCGCGCTCACCGCAGCCGATGTACACAACGATGTCCGCGTCCGCCCACTTGGCGAGCTGATGCTGTACGACCGTCTTGCCCGAACCGAACGGGCCGGGGACCGCCGCAACACCGCCTTTGGCGATGGGGAACAGGGTGTCGATGACCCGCTGACCGGTGACCAGCGGTTTATCCGGGGAGAGCTTCTGCTTGTAGGGCCGCCCGACGCGGACCGGCCATTTCTGCATCAGGGTAAGTGCCTGTTCGGAACCGTTTTCGGTCTCAATAACCGCGACCGTCTCCGAGATGGTGTAATCCCCCTCGGTGATCGACTTCAGCTTGCCGACGATCCCGGCCGGCGCCATGATCTTGTGCAGAACCACTTCGGTTTCCTGCACCGTACCGATTACATCGCCGCCCACGACCGGGTCCCCAGCAGCCATCACCGGGGTGAAATGCCATTTCTTATCGCGGTCGAGCGAGGGAACCTCAACGCCGCGCTCAAGGGAGTTGCCGCTCTTGGCCATGATCGCCTCAAGCGGACGCTGGATGCCGTCATAGATATTCGAGATCAGGCCGGGGCCAAGCTCAACGCTCATCGGGACGCCGGTGGACTCCACCGGTGCGCCCGGGCCGAGGCCGGAGGTCTCTTCGTAGACCTGCACCGAAGCCTGGTCGCCGTGGATCTCGATGATCTCACCGATCAGGCGCTGGTCGCTGACGCGCACGACGTCGAACATGTTCGCATCGCGCATCCCCTCGGCGATAACCAGCGGGCCGGCTACTTTTTTGATCGTACCTTTGCTCATTTTATGCATTCACCTACTATCTATTAGTTGCCGTTGAAGATAATATCGGAGCCGACCGCCTGCTCCACGGATTTTTTGACATTGAGGATCCCCATGCCGGTGTTGCCCGAGACGCCGGGGATCGGGATGATCGCGGGGAGCGGGGCCAGGCGGTAGCGGTCGATCTCGGCTTGGATCTGTGCCGCGAGTGCTTCGGTGATATAGACGACCGCATACTCCCCTTCGGCGAGCTGGCGGAGCTTTTTGGAAGCCTCTGCCGGGTCGGTGACAGGGAAGGTATCCAGCCCGAGCGCGGCGAAGCCGTAGATGCTGTCGCGGTCCCCCATGACTGCTGTCCTATACATACATCTCCCTTACCCTTTCCCGGATCGACTGGTCGGAAAGCTGGTTGAGCTTGCCCGAAAGGATGATCCGAACCGATTTGATTTCGTTTTCGCGCCCAAGGATGTAGGCCGCCAGCGGCCCGATGCCGAAGCTCTGGAACTGCTGGGGACGGATATAACGGATGATGAGGTTATCGCACCACCGCTCAAATGCGGACGGGGACTGCCGCAGCACCTCGACCGCGTCCGCGTAGTCGGTTGTCGAGAGCAGGTCGCAGATCGAATCCAGCCCTTCGGCGGCCGCTTTCGCGAGCCGGGAGACACTCAGAGAATCGCACTCGGCCAGCGCGCGGCGGATGAAATCCATCGGCTTGCCGGTGCGTGCGCACCGCACCGCTGTTTTGATGTCAGCGGCGGCGACGGTCAGCTCCGCATACCTGCGGACCAGCTCGTCACGCGAGGCTTTGCCCGCTGCATAGACCGCATCAAGCGCCGCGCGGTCGAGGATGATGTCGCACAGCTGCCCGTCGCGGGTCTGGGCGAGCGCGGTATAAGCCTCCTCCGCAGGGCCGCGCATTGAGTCGGGCAGGGAACCCCAGTCCCGCTCCTGCACCGCGTGCAGCAGTTCCCGATGGTCGATCGTGCCATGTGAGATGAACAGCCCGAAGTCCTCCGAGCCGGTACAGACCAGCTTGATTGCGGCTTTCAGGTTGTGGTAATCGTTGGTGTAGAGGAATACGTCAAAAACCGAGAGGTCGGGCACCAGCTCGCGCATCAGCGCCCAGGTCTTTTCCCGCTCTTCGGCAAGCAGGCCTTCGGCGGTGGGGTTGGCTTCCATCCCGCCCCAGCCTTTGTCCTGCAGCAGCCGGATGCATTCCTCATAGCTTTTGGCGGCGAGAAGCTGCTCGATCGCCTGGTCGTTGAAGAGTGCAAGCTCGTTTGCGCGGATGCGTGCGACCGCATAGGTATATGATTCAGACATTTCTTGACCTCCTTTTACCGGACTGCACGCGCGTCATGCGAACAAAAGGGCATGCACCTTATCCTGAAGCGACTCACGCGCCGCATAGAACAGCGCCTCGAGCGAACAGTTCTCTTCGACGCCGCCGTAGGTCAGCACAAAGCCGCCGTCGATGGTGCAGGGATTGGCGGAGATCGAAAGGGGGCCTTTCGCGGCCTTGGAGAGCGTCTCCGAAAAACCCTCGGGCAGGCGGCCCAGGTCAGCGGCGGAGAAAGCGATTTCCCCTTCCTGCGGCAACGAAAATTTACCGGCCATCTTGAGAATCAGGTCGAAATACTCCTTGTCGGGCAGCGAACGGATCGACTGCTGCGCATCCGCGATCACCTCGGAGATGATCCGCTGTTTTGCGGCGAGAACCTCCCGGCGCACCGCAAGGTCAGCAGCGGATTTTGCCGCGGCGGAAGCGGCTTCCGCCGCTGTTTTCGCCTGCGCCGCAATCGCAGCACAGTCCGCCTTGGCCTGTTTCTGGGCCTCGGCGGTATATGCAGCAGCCTCTTCTTTCGCCTGTGCGATGACCTCGCTGGCCGACTGGGCAGCTTCGTCCCGGATCTGCTTTACGATTTTTTCTAATCCTGTCATCGCAGAATCCTCCTAAACTTTGTAAGTACGGAACCGATTCCGCTTAAATGTTGATCGCGCCAACGCCGCTGATGGCGAGCAGGGAGATCAGCAGGGCAAGGATCGCGTAGGTCTCGACCATTGCCGGGAAGATCATCGCCTTACCGAACTGGTCCGGGCGCTTTGCAACCATGCTGATACAGGAGACGGATGCCTTGCCCTGATAGATCGCGGACATCAGGCCGGCGATTGCCATCGGCAGGCAGGCGAAGAAGTACATGACGCCCTTGGCGAGCGAGATCTCGACCGGGGTGCCGATAACGCCGACGTTCGACAGGCAGAGGAACGCGATCAGCAGGCCGTAGATGCCCTGGGTGCCCGGGAGCAGCTGAAGGATCAGAACCTTGGAGAATTTCGCGGGGTCCTCGGTGGTAACACCGGCGGCAGCCTGGCCGGCAATGCCGACTCCGATCGCGGAGCCTGCGCCCGCAAGACAGGCGGCGAGCGCCGCGCCCAGTATCGCAAATGCAATTCCCATATTAGCCATCATGATTAGTTTTCCTCCTTAAATTTGAAATATTTGGTATGGGCAGCAAACGGTGAAAACGGACGGCTGCCGCCCTCATAAAACTTACCGAAGAACTCGACAAACTGCAGGCGGTTGCAGTGGACATACGCGCCCAGCAGTTCGATACCGAAATTGAGGATATGCCCGACTAGGAAGACGAGCACAAAGAGGATCACGCCGGGAACGGTTTTGCCTCCCATGGAACCCATCTGGTTGATAACCGAGCCGACAACGCCGGTTGCGAGGCCGAGCGCGAGCAGACGGGAGTAGGAGAGGATGTCGCTGAGGTAGCCGGTGACGTTATAGAGCTCGTAAAGCCCCTGCGCAAACCGGACAGCCGGGTTGGCGCTGTCTCCGTTGGTGAACACGATCCCCACCGCGCCGGCTGCGGCGACCCATCCGAACACGCTGCCAATGCCAGCAGGGACAGCGAACGGAAGCTGCAAAACACTGACCAGCATATCGGTCGAAAGCCCGAAAACGATCAGCCCGCCGACGAGCATATACCAGAAAATCACCTTGCAGAGCGCGCTTTTGTAATCCCTGTGCTTGATGTGCAGGTAAAGCTGGATGCCCAGGCCGGTAAACAGGTGGACAACGCCGACTGCCATCGAAAAGACGAGCAGCTTCATCGGGTCGTTGAGGGGCAGGAACCAGAGCGGCGGAATGCTGACCTCATGCCCGAGGAAGGTGCGGGAAACGACGTTGACCACGTCGCCGAAATAACTGCTGAACACGATGCCCCATGCAGCGGTCGAGATACCGCAGAAGAAGAACATCTTGACCATCTTGCGCAGGCCCGGTTCGATATTTTTGAACTCGAGCAGGACCAGACCGGTGCCGATGCAGAGCAGCGCGCCATAGCCGAAGTCCGAGAACATCAGGCCGAAGAGGAAATAATAAAAGCAGGCCATGATCGGCGTCGGGTCGATCTCGCTGCGCAGCGGCAACCCATACGACTCGAGCACCCCTTCGACCGGCTCCGCGAACCCGTTGTTGCGCAGTGCGCAGGGGACTTCCTCTTCCTCACCCGGATCTTCCAGCTCGACCGCGAGGTCAAACCGGCTGGTAAGCGCAGCTTCGAGCGCAGCAGCGTCCGGTTTGGGGATATACCCGGTCAGCAGGAAGGTGCTGCGCGACTGGGACAGGCATCCGATCGCCTGATACCGTTCGGCACGCATCGTATAATAATCGGAGAGGAAGAGCAGGGATTCCCGCGCCTTGGCCTGTGAGGCGATCTCGGCCTGTGCGCTCTGCACCGCCACCTCAGCCTCCTTGGCCTGTTGAGAAAGGATGCCGATCTGCTCGGAAGGCGGGAGCTTGGACGGGGATGGGGGACGCATGAAGCCCATCGAACGGAGCGCCTCCTCCAGGGCGGGCGCATCGCCGCGGGGGACGACCGCCATGATGCAGGTCTGTTCGTTCGACTGGCTGATCAGGTCGATGTTGACCGCCTGCACCTCGGGGGCAAGCTCGGCAATCCGCCGGTATAGCTCCTCAAGGGTGAGCGGTTCGGCAAACGAGCCGATAAACGCCGCGGTGGTACGGGTTCCGGTGAACCGCATCGAGACATCGAGGCCCGCCCACGGCGCAAGCTGATCGAGCTGGGTCTGGAGCTTAACCAGCTCCGCGCGGTTTTCCGCGATTTTTTTCGAGAGGGAAACCAGATGGGATGCTGTTTCGGAAATTTCATCCCGTTTGCCGCAGAGCGCGTCGTATTCTTTTGCGGAGATCGCGCGCCTGCCTTCGAACATGGCAAACATCGAGGACTTTTCCGGGACATACTCGTTGAGCACCTCGACAGCCTGGCTGGCGGTGGAAGCCGCTTTTTCAAACAGCGACTTCTGCTCCTGCGTGTCCGGCTTGCCGAATACCTGGTCCTGCAAGGGCAGATCGGTCAATTCGACCGCGCCGCGCCGCTGCAGGAGTTCCAGAATCTGTTTACGATCCTTTTTGAGCGCGCATATGCTGATGCGTTGCATCTGCAATACCGCCATAAAACGATACCTCCTTTTTAGATGGGATCAGCGGGCTGTCAAAACCCGCCTAGACCAGTTCGGAGAGGATCAGGTTGAGCGCCTCTTTCCGTCTGGACTGCGCCTGTGCGCGCAAGCCGTCAATCTTCGACTCCGCCGCTGTGAGCGCCTCTTTCTGGAGGCCTTCACCGAGCAGGCGCGCCTGTTCAACCTCGAGGGCGGCACGCGCTTTGGCGTCACTGATCATTTTGGAGGCCGACTGTGCACAGTCGCTCTTGGCCTTGGCAAGGATAGATTCCCGCTCAAGAGCCGCTTTTTTAGCGGTTTCTTCCGCTGCAAGCTCTGCATCCCGGATCGTCTGCACCGTATTCTGGTTCATGCTTATCACCACCTGTTTTGCACCGTTTGAAGATGTATTTTTGTAGCCATCCTTTAGAAAGGAGAGGGTCTCCATCAGAGACACCTTTGTTATTGTACACGAAAATAAGGCAAAATGCAATATAATTGGTACGAAAAAAGAGCATCTTTTTCTGGATTTCGCAAGATTTACATCGGTATCCTGCATTTTGCATTCGAGGGCTTATCAAGGGGGCTGGAGGGCTCTGGTGATATGCTCTGCAGCGCCTCTCGGCTTCCTTTTATGCCGTTGATACCGGGTTCTTCAAGCCCTTCACCAAAAAGGGCCACAACAGGTAATTGCCCATTGTGGCCCACTGCTTAACAAAGCAGAATTCAGCGTTTTCCAGTCTTTGATAAATCTGAATGGCAGCCACAGCATTTTATATTTTCTGAACACAGGCAGCAAGCAAGCCCGCATCTGGCAGTTCAAGGTTCTCTTTTCACGATATGCACTCACTTTCCCTGCAAATAAGGAATTCTCCTGCGGCTCTGGATGCCGCAGACGGGGAGCAGGGCCAATGTTGCCGGGCCAGGATTTTTGTGCTATAATCGAGTAATTGGAAAGACGCAGAATGGGTTCTTTTCGGGCTTACGGCAGGGGCGGCGGCAGCGCTGGATTGGATTGCGCAGTTATCTTGCGCGCAGAGCGTGCCGGCGGGCTTTTGCCCTCCACTTTAGTGCAAAGCAAGCGCTCGCTTTTGCGTGTGCTGACGATATCCGAAAAAGCAAAGTTGGATTTGCTGATTTGATCCGCCGGAAAAGACTGTTTTCGCGGCGGTCTTGGCGTCTGCCAAAAATGCAGGAACGGGGAAAATGGAGTATGGGAAAGCTGGCTGTTGGGATACTGGCCCATGTTGACGCGGGAAAGACCACCCTTTCGGAGGCGATGCTCTACCGGAGCGGCTGCCTGAAGAAGCTTGGGCGGGTGGACCATCGGGATGCGTTTCTGGATACCGACGCGCTCGAACGGGAGCGGGGAATCACGATCTTTTCCAAGCAGGCGGAGCTGCCGGTGGGGGAATGGGGGATCACCCTGCTGGACACACCGGGGCATGTTGATTTTTCGAGCGAGATGGAGCGGGTTCTCGGCATCCTGGATTACGCAGTCCTTGTCATCAGCGGCGCCGACGGGATACAGGGCCACACCCGTACCCTTTGGGACCTGCTCGCCAGATACCGGGTGCCGGTATTCCTGTTTGTCAACAAGATGGACCTGCCGGGCAGCGACCGGGAGGGGCTGCTGTCCGCGCTCAAAAGCCAGCTTGGGGAGGGATGCACAGCATTCGGCGGCGAGGAAGGGGAGGCGTTCTGGGAGGAGGTCGCGCTCTGCGATGAGCAGGCGATGGCCCGCTATCTGGAGGACGGTGTTCTCCCGGACGGATTTGTCGCCTCGCTGGTTGCGCAGCGCAGACTGTTCCCTTGCTATTTCGGCTCGGCGCTCCGCCTTGACGGGGTGGACGCCCTGTTAAAAGGGATTGAACGGTTCACCCGGATGCCCGACTATCCGGAGACGTTCGGTGCGCGGATTTACAAGATTGGCCGCGACCCGGGCGGCGCGCGTTTGACCTTTCTCAAGGTCACGGGCGGGAGCCTGCGTGTGAAGGCCCTGTTGACCAACCGCCGGGAGGGGATGCCGGAAGGTGCGGTCTGGGAGGGAAAAGCCGACCAGCTGCGCATCTATTCGGGGAGCCGGTACCGGTTGGCGGAAGAGGTGTTTGCAGGGGAGGTCTGCGCGGTGGCCGGCCTGGACGGGAGCCGCCCGGGCGAAGGGCTTGGCTGTGAAGCCATGGGGGAGCCGCCCAGCCTCGAACCGGTGCTGACCTACCGGGTGGAGCTGCCCGAGGGCTGTGACCCGCACCTCGCGTTCCGGAAACTGCGGCAGCTCGAGGAGGAGGACCCGCAGCTCCGGCTTTCGTGGGACGGACAGCTGCGGGAAATACAGGTCCGGCTGATGGGTGAGGTGCAGATGGAGGTGCTCCAGCGGCTGATCCGGGAGCGGTTCGGCTGGGAGGTATCGTTCGGGACAGGGAGCATCGTCTACCGAGAAACGATCGCCGCCCCCGTGGAAGGGATTGGGCATTTCGAGCCGCTGCGCCACTATGCGGAAGTGCATCTCCTGCTCGAACCGGGCGAACCGGGGAGCGGTTTGGAGTTCGGGACGGCGTGCAGCGAGGAGATGCTCGACCGCAACTGGCAGCGGTTGGTCCTTACCCATCTGGAAGAGCAGGTACAGCCCGGCGTGCTGACCGGATCTCCGGTCACCGATCTTCGGATCACGCTGGTTGCCGGGCGCGCCCATGAAAAGCACACCGAAGGCGGGGATTTCCGGCAGGCGACCTATCGAGCGGTACGCCAGGGGCTGATGTCCGCTGAAAGTATCCTGCTCGAACCGTGGTACCGCTTCCGGCTGGAGCTGCCCGCCGGGTCGGTGGGCCGGGCGCTCAACGATCTGCAGCGGCGGCATGGACAGGTCGACCCGCCCGAGACAGCAGGCGCGGATGCGGTGGTGACCGGTTCGGCCCCGGTTGCCTGTATGCGGGATTATGCGGTCGAGGTCGCGTCCTATACCCGCGGCCAGGGAAGGCTCTCCTGCACGCTTCTGGGGTATGCGCCCTGCCACAACCAGCAGGAGGTGGTGGAGGCGCTCGGCTACGACAGCGAGCGGGACCTTGAGCATCCGGCCGATTCGGTGTTCTGCGCGCATGGCGCGGGTTTTACCGTCCGGTGGGACCGGGTGCGGGAATATATGCATGTCGAAAGCGGGCTTCCGTCCAGAAACCCGGGGATGCAGGGGGCGGAACCCGCAGCAGGGGTGCCCCGGCGTGCCGGCCCGGCCTACGGGGGAAGCCTGGAGCAGGACAAGGAGTTACAGGCGATCTTTGAGCGCACCTATGGCCCGATCAAGCGCCGGGCGATGGCGCCGCAGTCCGCCCTTTCCCGCGTCGAACGGGAGGGTGCGGAAAAGCCTGTTCCGGCACCGGTCCCCAGCGGGCCGGAATACCTCCTGGTTGACGGGTACAATATCCTCCACGCGTGGGACGAGCTGAAAGAGATCGCCCGGGACAATCTGGACGCCGCCCGTGGAAGTTTGATGGACCTGATGAGCAACTATCAGGGATATTGCGGCTGCGAGGTGATCCTGGTGTTCGACGCTTACAAGGTGCCGGGAAACCCGGGGTCGGTCACCCGGTACCACAATATCCACGTGGTCTACACCAAAGAGGCGGAAACAGCCGACGCCTATATCGAGAAGGCCACCTATGAGATCGGGAAAAACCATCGGGTGCGGGTGGCCACCTCGGACAGCGCGGAACAGCTGATTATTTTGGGGCATGGTGCGCTGCGGCTTTCGGCGCGGGCGTTCCGTGAGGAGGTTGAGCTGGTCGAGGGGAAGATTTCCGCTGCGCTGGCACGCAGCAACCGGCGGGTCAAATCCGATGCCATGCGGGATGCATTCGAAAAAGCCGGACGGTGACAGCCTGTCCGGCTTTGGAAGATAAGGAGAGGGCTTTTTCACTGGCAAAAAGCCCTCTTTTTTGTCGCTGGCTGTCGGCGGGAGACGCCGCGCTTGCCGAGGCCCTTTAAAAGACACCTTTTGTTCCCTGTAGCTGTGGCAGCAAAAAGAGCACCGCTGCAAGGAAGAGGATGGCCACACGGATCATCTGACCGTTCTGTCCGGACATGGAAAGTCCCCCCTTTTTTCACAGGATATGCGGGAAAGGGAGGGGACGTGCGTGGATCAGAAGAACAGCATCCAAAAGACACAGGACAGCAGCAGAATGCCGGCGGCGATCAACAGGATCGGAAGGCATCCGGGGCGGCAGCCGCTCGGACGGCACCGGCGCAGCGGCGGGCGGCAGTCACAGCATTTCATATAGGCAGCCTCCAAAATAGAAAAGTCAAAAGGGCGGGACCCTGCATAGGATAGAGCGGGAGGTGAACAGACATATGAACCGTCATCGTCAGATCGGGTATATAGGACGCAGGCACTGCGGCCAGCCGGGTTTTTCACCGCAGCAGGACTGGAACCACCCGCGTCAGGCGCCGGTACCTGAACCGGTCCGTCCGAAAATCCCGGAACCGCTCCCGGTCTACCGCGCGGAGCCCCAGTACCGGATCAATTCGGCCGAAGCCAGGCTGGTGCGATTTTAAATCATGAGGGAGGCAGGCAAAAGGCCGACAGGGCATCCTCAAACAGCCGGATATGCAGCTGTTCATCCAGTGCGAGGCGGCGCAGCATCGCTGAGACCTTTTCGTCCCGGATCTGGCCGGCGTGTACGCGGTAGGTGCGGCAGGAGAACCGCTCGGCTTCGATGTTGTTCCGGAGCATCTGCGCAAGGCTGCGGCTGGTATAGTCGACCATTCCCCCATTCCATGGAACACAGCCCGGCGGGTTGGGGACATAGTAGCGTGGTTCCCCGCCGAGCAGAAGGATGAGCTGTCCGAGGATGTCCAGATGCTTCATCTCGACCATTGCAATGCGGATCAGCAGATGGGAGAGTTCGGGAGTGGTTTTTTGAAGCATCCAGCTCTGGTAGCAATACCGGGTAATGGCGGTCAGCTCCCCGCGCCGGGAGGCAAAACTCTTGGAAAGCAGCTCTACATAGCGGCAGTCCTGCCCGCAGACAGCGATCTCGGGATAAGGGGCAGGGTCGGCAGTGGGCGGAAGCGGCATAAAAACTCCTCCTGAAGGTTTCTGAAAAAAGGTTCGGTATGAGACATCTCTATGTGCACCACGCCGGTGATATGCCTGCAAACAGATAGAAAAGCCTGTTTCCACGTCCCAGACAGGGGGACCGGAAACAGGCTTCTGTTGTTGTGGGAGCGGTCAGGACTGCGTCCCGCCGCTCTGACGCATCAGCTTTTCCGCATAGCTGCGCAGCTCCTCTTCGCTGGAAAACTTGACGCCGCACTGTTTGATGGTCGCCTGTACCACCGGCGGGAGGGATGAGAAATACTGCCCGTCAGATGCGCCCTTGTTGCTGTTTAAAAGTGGATTCTGCATGGAAAAACCTCCTGATTTGATCGGTTGCTGGTAGGGGGACAACGCCCCTGAAAAACAGTATGTCCGGAAATCGGGCGTCTATGACAGCAGCGGCAACAACCAGCCGGGGAAGGCATACAATGGGTTGACAGGAGGTGAGAGGATGAATCTGAAAAACGGACAGATTACGGTGGGGGAGGTTCTTTCAAACCCGAATGCGCGCGCCCTGCTCCAGCGGGAATATCCCGCGCTGCTCAACCATCCGATGCTGGGGATGGCGCGGGGGATGACACTGAATCAGGTGCTGGGCATGGCGCGTGGGAAGGTTTCTCAGCAGCAGGTAAACCGGCTGTTTGAGCAGTTAAGCCGGATCTAGTTCAGAGGTTTTTTGAGAAAAGGAATTGTATTTTGCATGGATTTGCCCTATAATCAAACTGCTGAAGCCGGCGGTCAAAGGCGGCTTTGGACTGTATCGCCATCAAACAGGAAAACAGGCGGAAGAGAACCAAAAATCGAACAGACAGAAAAAGGAGAAACAGATGGCAAAGATGTGCGAACTGCCGAACCTGGATTATTTCAGCTTTGGCAACCCTTACATTGGAAGCGTGGAGTCCTTCCGGTACCGGATTTCCCCGTCCGGGGAGGCGATGACAGCCGAGGTCTACCTCGATGTCTGTTACGAGAAGGCGCAGGTGCTTGATCGGGAGGAGTTCCCGATCGACGCGGATGGACTTGCCCGGATGGCCGAATGGCTCACCGAAAAACAGCGGGTTTATGGATGAACCCGTCCCAACCAGAGAAACAGAGGCTTTGCGGTATGAATTTACAAAAGGTTCATAAGCGGCCTCTGTTTTTGTGCTATACTGGTTCACGTTATTTGACGAGATCGTCAACACACGGGAAAACCATTCTGTTGGCATCTGCCAACATCAGAAGTTCAACTGGAGGATTTTTGGAAATGAAAAGATGGATTTCAATACTGCTTGCGCTGGCATTGGCCGCAGGCATCTCGGCCTGCGGTACGCAGGGGGCCGGTTCCTCGTCCGGGGCTGGATCGGAGGGGGAATCTTCGTCCTCCTCCGAGGCGGAGAGCAGCAGCTCGGACAGTGCTTCCGATGTGGAGGTCCCAGAGATTCCGGCGGAAAAGCCGCTTCCGGGGGATGAGCTTTCGGCGGCGGAGCTGGCGGAACAGATCGACGCGCTTTATAACGGGACCGGCGACTATGCCGGGCTGCCGGTTCTGACCCTCGAGACCAGCGAAGGGACCATCAAAATCCGGCTGTTCCCCGAGCAGGCGCCCAAGGCGGTCGAGAACATTGTGACCCATGCGAAGGAAGGTTATTATGATGGGCTGACCTTCCACCGGGTCATCAAGGATTTCATGATCCAGGGCGGCGACCCCGAGGGGACCGGGGCTGGCGGTGAGAGTATCTTCGGCGAGCCGTTTGAGGACGAGTTCACCGACCTGCTGCACAACTTCCGGGGTTCCCTTTCGATGGCGAATGCGGGCTACACCACCAACGGCAGCCAGTTCTTTATCGTGCAGAATCCCAGCGCGATCAAAAGCGATGAAGAAGTTGACCAGTTTCTGACCATGATGTACCAGAACAGGATCGTCTATCAGGCGAGTATGCGCCTGGACGCGATGATCGACCAGATCACCACACAGGAGCAGTTCAATGCGGTATATGAGCAGCTCAACAACGAGCTGCTTGCAAAGATGAACGAAGGCGTCCCGGATGATTACCGGGAGCGGATGAAGCCGGTGATTGAGAAATACCGGGAGCTTGGGGGGACCCCGCATCTGGACTACATGCATACTGTGTTCGGCTTTGTGACCGAGGGGATGGATGTCGTGGACAAGATCGCCGCGCTCCAGAGCGATGAGGTGGACGAGGGCGGAAACCCGACCGGCAAGCCGACCAAGGAAATCAAAATTGTGAAGGCAACTGTGGCGGAGTGAGTACCTGCCCGGCATTTCGCAAAAAGCCCGCCGGGCTTTGTTCCAGCCCGCGGGCCGCTGCGGCGGCATCCAAAGGCTGCGGGGCCGAATGGCATCCTGCAAGCGGATACAGGGAGATATAGCAACAACTGAAAGGCGGCGGGCGCAAAAACCCGCTGCCTTTACATCTGTGACGGAGGGGAAACATGAAACTGTTCGTGCGTGAAAAAGCGTTTTACAAGCTGCTTTTGACGATTGCAGTACCGATCGCGCTGCAAAACCTGATTACCGTATCGGTCTCGATGATGGATACCCTGATGATCGGGCAGCTCGGTGAAACCCAGCTTTCGGCAACTTCCATCGCAAACCAGCTCTGGTTTATGCTGATGATTGTCTGCTTTGGGGTAGCGGGCGGCGCAAACGTCCTGATTGCCCAGTATTGGGGCAAGGGTGACGTGGAAGTGATCAAACGGGTGCAGGCGATGACCTACAAGATCAGCCTTGCGGCGGCGCTCTTTTTCGGGTCGGTCGCCCTCTTCTTTCCCCGCCAGTTTATGGGCATTTTCACCACCGAGCAGGCGGTAATCGAATACGGTGCGCAATATCTGCGGATCATCGGCTGGTCCTATCCGCTCTATGCGATGGCCAATGTCGCGATCATGATGCTCCGTTCGGTCGGGACAGTCAATATCTCGGTGGTTGTCTACCTCAGCTCACTGGTGGTCAATACCTCGCTCAACTATTGTTTGATCTTCGGGAAATTCGGATTCCCTCGGCTGGAGGTGCGCGGCGGCGCAGCTGCAACCGCCTGCGCGCGGGTGGCGGAGTTTGCAATCACTGCTTATTATATCCTGCGCAGGGAGGGGAAAATCAGGTTCCGGCTCCCGGACCTGCTCCCCAATAACCGCGCCCTCTACCGCAAATATATTGCAATCTCGATACCGGTGATCGGCAATGAACTGATGTGGGGGCTGGGGACCTCGATGGTTGCGGTGGTGATCGGTCGGATGGGCACCAATTTTGTCGCGGCGAACAGCATCTATACCGTACTGAACCAGTTTGTCTCGGTGATGATCTTCGGGGTGGGCAACGCCGCGCTGACCATTGTGGGCAATACGATCGGCAGCGGGGATTACGAGCTGGCCAAACAGCGCTCGGTGACCCTGCTGATGCTTTCGCTCGGGCTGGGGCTTTTTTCGGCAGGGGTCACCCTCCTGCTCGGCCCGATGGTCGTTTCGATGTACAACCTCTCCCCCGAGACGGTGGAGATCGCACTCGCCATCACCCGGCTTGGCGCGCTGATCGTCTTTTTCCAGTCGATCGCGCTCATCGGGATGGTCGGGGTGCTCCGCGCAGGCGGGGACGCCAAGTTCGTCCTGCTCTGTGAGGTGGTCTTCCTCTGGTTTGTGGCGGTGCCCGCCGGGTTCTATACCGGGCTGGTGCTCGGATGGCCTGCCGCACCGGTATTCCTGCTGCTCAAATGCGACGAAATCCTAAAATCCCTGATAACAATGGTGCGGATCGTCCGGTTCCGGTGGCTGCGGGATGTAACAGGCCGTTAGTTTTGGAGTTTTTCACAAAAATACCAGCTTTTTTGCGCCCGGTTTTGCAAATGCATCTTGACAAAAGGCGGACAGATCGAGTATAATGGCAATATGTTAATTTTGTTGTTGGGACTTTGGCACGTCGCAGGCGAGCAGGGGGAGATCGGATGAATGCAGTTTCCCATCCGGAAGCTGTGCTGTTCCGGGCAGAAAGCGATGAGCAGCTCGTGGTGCGTGCGAAAGACGGCGATGATGAGGCGCTGACAGCTTTGATCCAGCGGTACGCGCCTTTTGTCCGGATGAGGGCAGGCGCCTACGGCGTGAAGGAACTGGATGCGGATGACCTGTATCAGGAGGGAATGATTGCCCTGCTGACCGCAGTGCGCAATTACTGTGCAGGTTTGAACAGCAGTTTCCGGACGTTTGCGTCGGTCTGTATCAACAACAAGTTAAACAGTGCATTGCGTGCGCATATGCGGGAGAAAAATGCCCCGATGCGCGGATATCTTTCACTCAGCGAGCCGGAGGTTCCAGAGGAAGCGCTCACCGCGCATACGCTGGATCCGGAACAGCTTGTGATCCAGAGTGAGGAGACCGATGCACGCAACAGGCGGATCGAAACTCTTTTGTCCTTGTTTGAACGGCAGGTTTTAAAACTGTATCTCAGCTCATATTCTTATGAAGAGATGTCGAAACAACTCGGTTCATCCACCAAAGCTGTTGACAATGCCTTGCAAAGAGTGCGGCGAAAGCTGCGGACAGTATTTACCCTTGAGTGATGTGCCCGCGTATCCCCTATTTTGTGACAGTCCCGTAGAGGGATTGCATATATACCCTTTGGCACCTATTGGCAGAGCTTGAAATCAATCTCGGTCTACGCAGTTCCAGCGGGTAAATCCAATTTTTAAGCGAGGTTATCAAAATGTACACAGACAAAACACTAACATGCAAAGAGTGCGGAGCCGAGTTCGTTTTTACTGCTGGCGAGCAGGAGTTTTATGCTGAAAGAGGCTTTGTGAACGAGCCGCAGAGATGCAAAGCTTGCCGCGATGCGCGCAAGAACAATGCAAGACCCCAGAGAGAGATGTTTACCGCTGTCTGCGCGAGCTGTGGAGCCGAGGCGAAAGTCCCCTTCCAGCCCCGTGAGGACCGCCCGGTCTATTGCTCTGACTGCTTCGCCAAGATGAAAGACGCGCAGTAATTTCCGTAAAATGAAACGGTATCCTCTCGGGTGATCTGCCCAGAGCGGATATGCGTAAAATAAGCGGTACATGGATGACATTCATGTACCGCTTTCTTCGTATCCGGGTTCTGCTTTCCCGCTTTTACACGCCCGCTGGCTTTTGCAAATATAAAAATCAGGACCGGGATTGCCTGAGGAATCGGGAGTGTCACGCTGCCCCGCTTTCAAACAGGCCCCGCCCCCAGAGGTGAACGATATGAAAAAACTCGGTTTTGGCACGATGCGGCTGCCCTTGACAGATCCCAACAACGCTGGGAGCGTCGATCTCGAACTGTTCAGGGAGATGGTGGACACCTATCTTTCCAACGGATTCTCCTATTTTGACACAGCCTGGCCTTACTGTAGGGAACAGAGCGAGTGCGCAGTCCGGACAGCGCTCGTGGAACGCTACCCGCGTGACCGCTATCAGCTGACAGATAAGCTGCCGACTTATGTCCTGCACTCTTTTGATGACAGAGATCGGATTTTTCAGGAACAGCTTCGAAAAACCGGGGTGCGCTATTTTGATTACTATTTTTTGCACAATATCAACGCCTCCACCCTCCCGGACTTCGAGCGCTTTGACTGTTTCGGCTGGATCAAGCGGAAAAAAGCCCAGGGGGATACCAGGCATATCGGTTTTTCCTATCACGATGGGCCGGAGCTGCTCGACAAACTGTTGACAGAGCATCCAGAATTTGAGGTCGTACAGCTACAGCTCAACTACCTTGACTGGGAGAGCCTTGGCATACAGTCAAAAAAATGCTACGAGGTTTGTGTAAAGCATGGAAAGCCGGTTTTTGCGATGGAGCCGGTCAAGGGGGGCACACTGGCAGAGGTGCCGGAAGCGGTCGAAGAGCTGTTCCAGGGATATGCTCCGGGCCGCTCGGCAGCGTCGTGGGCCATTCGGTTTGCCGCAAGCCATGAGCAGGTTCAGCTTGTTCTGTCGGGGATGAGCAATCTCCAGCAGCTTTTGGATAACATCAGCTATATGTCGGCGTTTCAGCCGCTGGACGAGACCGAGATGGCTTTGGTAAAACAGGCCGCGGAGCAGATCAACAAACAGGTGGAAATCCCCTGTACGGCCTGCGCCTACTGCACAGAAGAGTGTCCAAAACGGATAGCAATTCCTCAATATTTCTCTCTGTATAATGCGGAGGCGCAGGAACGGAAAACGAAAACCTTTACCGTACAAGCAGCATATTACGAAAATCTGGCCTTGGCCTTTGGAAAAGCCAGTGATTGCATCAAATGTGGAAAGTGTGAGAAGCATTGCCCGCAGCATCTCCCAGTCAGGAATTATCTGGAGGATGTTGCGGCGAAATTTGAAAGATAGCCGCGCATATTCCAAAAAACGCACCATGCAGGAACCGATGCCCTGTATCGTGCGTTTTGGTGGTGCGGTCGTTGCTGGAGGCATTCTTACAGGCCCGTTTTAATCCCCTTCCCGCACCAGATAGAGGTTGTGATCCTGGTCGAAGAACGAGAACATCCGCCCGTAGGGGAACTCTTCCAGCTTGCCGACCTCGATCCCGTTCTTTTTCATCTTGCGGTGGAGCCGGTCGAGGTTGTGCGCGCAGAGGATCACCGAGGGATGCCCCACAGGTACCTCCGGGTTCTGGGCCTGCATGACGGCTTTTGGGTAGAGCACAAAGCTGATGCGGGAATCGGGTGCGGCAACCTCCAGCCAGTTCAATCCAGGGCCGGCCGCCTGTTCGTATGCGACCCGGTACCCCATCCGGTCGACCCAGAAATGTTTTGCCTGCTGCTGGTCCTCGACATAGATGGTCACTTTTGAAAGTTTAGGTATCATATGCATCCTCCTGACTTTGATTGAAAATATCTTCTGATATCGTGAACACACGCCAAAACAACGGGTTGTTTTGGCGTGTCGGGCCAAAGCCCGCAAGCACGCTTTGCGTGCCTGATGGCTATGTAATAGGAGCAGTACGGCCCCAGTAGCTTTCTGTGGCGGCCCCGCTGGATCATACTGCCTCTTTTTAACTACTTCTAGTATAGTCTGCCCTGTCTATTCTAAAATTACTTGAAAACAGGAAAAAGATTGTCCCCGGATCACCCGGCTGCATGGGAAAAGGCTCACTTTTAGACATAATACAGAATATGTGCAAAATCGTCTGCGGAGAAGTGCGCGGCCCAGAAAAAACCTGGGGACAAGGTGTTCTGGGAAGAAAAAGGTTGACCTTTCCAGGCGGATAAATTATACTGGAAGAAAGGCCGGTATGCAGATTTCGGCAGCCGGGCCGTTCAACGAGACGATGCGAGGGAGGGCCTGCCATGAAAAAATTTGTGATTACGATTGCGCGTGAATATGGAAGCGGCGGAAAGCAGATCGGGAGACTGCTGGCGAAAGAGCTGGGGGTCGGTTACTACGACCGGGAGCTGCTCCGGATGGCCTCGGATGACAGCGGGATCAACGAATCCCTCTTCGCCAATGCGGATGAAAAATTCAAGCGTACCCTGCTCTTCAAAACCGCGCGGGGCGCCTATACCGGTGAACTGATCCCGCCGGATAAGGGGGAGTTCACCTCCAACGAAAACCTGTTCAATTTTCAGGCGAGGGTGATCCGGCGGCTGGCCGAGAGCGAATCCTGTATCATTATCGGACGGTGTGCCGACTATATCCTGCGGGATATGGAGCATGTCGTGCGGATCTATGTGCATGCGCCGTTCGAACACTGCGTCAATGAGTCGATGCGGATTCATCCGCAGATGACCCGCGATGAGGTCACCCGCTATATCACCAGAATCGACAAGGAGCGCGCGCTCTACTACAAGTACTTCACCGGTCTGGACTGGAAAAATGCGGATAACTATGATCTCTGCCTGAACAGCAAGGAACTGGGTTGGGAGAAATGCGTTTCGCTGGTCAAGGCATATCTGGAAATCAAACTGAGCTGAACAGGAAAATAGAAAGGAACCCCCGCTGCCCCAAATGGGGCAGCGGGGGTTCCGCTCATACTTTAAACTTTCCATTATGTGGAATTATGTGTTGGATTCCTCATACATACTGTACAGGCTGTGGTAGATGCCCCGTTTTTCCATCAGTTCTGCATGGTTCCCCTGTTCGGCGATACCATCTTCGGTCAGGACAAGAATCGTATCCGCCCCGCGGATGGTGGTCAGCCGATGGGCGATCGTGAAGGTGGTACGCCCATGCGCCAGTTTTTCGAGCGACTGCTGCACAATCCGCTCGCTTTCGTTGTCGAGCGCGGAGGTGGCCTCGTCGAGGATCAGGATGGGCGGGTTTTTGAGGAATACGCGTGCGATACTGATCCGCTGTTTCTGGCCTCCGGAGAGCCGCACCCCGCGTTCCCCGACATAGGTGTCATACCCGTCCGGGAACTCGCTGATAAAGCTATGCGCGCCCGCCAGCTTGGCCGCCTCAATGACCTCCTGCCGGGAGGCGCCCGGCTTCCCGTAGGCGATGTTTTCATAGACCGACCCGGCAAACAGGTAGACATCCTGCTGTACCACCCCGATCTGCTGCCGGAGGGAGTGGAGGGTGAGGGAGCGGATGTCCTGCCCGTCGATCAGGATGCGTCCGCTGGTCACGTCGTAGAACCGCGGGATCAGGTTGCAAAGGGTGGTTTTGCCACTGCCCGAAGGCCCGACCAGCGCGACGCTTTCCCCGGGTTTGACCGTCAGGTTGATGTCCGCAAGCACAGGGGCAGGGTCGTCCGCATAGTGGAACCCGACCTGCTCGAACCGGATGTTCCCCTCGACCTGCCCCAGCTCGGACGCGTCTGGTGCATCCTCAATGTCGACCGGCGCATCAATCACTTCAATGAACCGTTCGATCCCGGTCATGCCGCGCTGGAACTGCTCGGTAAACTCGACAATGCGCCGCACCGAGGCCAACAGCGTCGTGACATAAAGCAGGTAGGCGATGAAATCAGCGGCGGTGATCTTTCCATAGGTCATGAACAGCCCGCCGATCACCATGACCGCCAGGTACATCACCCCGTCATAGATGCGGGTGGTGCTGTTGAACCCCGCCATATAGCGGTATTGCTCTTTTTTGATCTCGAGAAACGCCTGATTTCCTTCGTCAAACTTTTCCTTCTCCAGCTCCTCATTGGCAAAGGATTTGACCACGCGCACGCCAAGGAGGCTGTCCTCGACCTGTGCGTTGATCTCGCCTGTCTGGTTGCGGGACTTTTTAAATGCCCGGCGCATCCTGCGGTTGAAATAGATGGTCGAAAGCAGCATGAGCGGGATGATCGCGAAGATAATCAGGGTCAGCGTGAGGCTGTAGTTCGAGAGGATCGCAAACGATACCACGATTTTCAACCCGGCGATGAAAAATTCTTCGGGGCAGTGGTGGGCAAACTCGGTCACATCGAACAGGTCGCTTGTAATCCGCGCCATGATTTGCCCAATCTTGTTGCTATCGTAAAAGGTGTAGGACAGCCGCTGGAGATGGTCAAACAGATCGCGGCGCATGTCGGTTTCGATCCGGGCTCCCATCACATGCCCGATGCTCTGCATAAAATAGTTTGCGGATGCATCGACGATCCGCAGAACCAGATAGAGCAGCCCGACCCGCAGGATGAGCGGGACAGTCAGCCCGATTGCACCGCCGGTGCCGCGGTTGGTGAGAAACCGCACGATCAGCGGCAGCACCAATTCGCAGACGGTGGTGAGCGCTGCGCAGACCAGGTCGATCAGCATAATTGCGGCGTAAGGTTTGAAATAGGGGGCGAAGCGGCGTAAAAGCACGCTCGTCTTCATCTGTCGATTGTTCAAAAAGGTCCCTCCCGGTGAATTTGTTGCCTGTCAAAGGCGGTTTGGCAGGCGGGCAGGCTTAGAACCCGTATTCATAATCCGGCGCTCCCGGATTATGAATACAGGTTCTTAATATTGGCTTGCATTTCACTGATCCCGCAGATTATTCTATCACAAATCCGGACAGACTACAACCGTACCCGACTGCGCACAAAGGCTGTGTATCAGCGCTTTTTACGCCCTTTTCAGGGAAGGCGGATTTTTTTCGGAATTTATTTTGCATTTTTTCAGAAAAACTATTGACAAACCGGTCCATATCGCGTATAATAAGTAAGCACTCTTCAAGAAAGCATAAAGAACGCAACGCCGTTATGGGAGCATAGCTCAGCTGGGAGAGCATCTGCCTTACAAGCAGAGGGTCACAGGTTCGAGCCCTGTTGTTCCCACCATAAAATGGCCCGGTAGTTCAGTTGGTTAGAACGCTAGCCTGTCACGCTAGAGGTCGTGGGTTCGAGCCCCATCCGGGTCGCCAGAGTGTGCCTTTGTAGCTCAGTTGGTAGAGCAGAGGACTGAAAATCCTCGTGTCGTTGGTTCGATTCCGACCGAAGGCACCACACGCGGGTTTAGCTCATTTGGTAGAGCGCCACCTTGCCAAGGTGGAGGTAGCGAGTTCGAGCCTCGTAACCCGCTCCAAAAAAAGGGGATCTTTTGTGTCACACAAAGTCCCTTTTTCCATATACTAAGTATATGGAGACGGCGCCATAGCCAAGCGGTAAGGCAGGAGTCTGCAAAACTCTCATTCCCCGGTCCGATTCCGGGTGGCGCCTCCAAATCATTTTGAAAGACCTCTTTCGTTAGAAAGAGGTCTTTTTTACGTTCAAAATTCGATCCGCCTATTCAAGGATCTTTTCGACAAGTGAAATCCGGGTTCCCGGTCGAAGGTCTGGGGAAATAGCGGCAGGTATAGAAATACCGCCGCTATTTGCGGTTTCAGCCGCTTTTCGGAATATGACAGGCTTCTCACCCCTGTTCGACCCGTTCAAAGACATCCGCGATGGCGCCATATGCGCTTGCATATTTTCCAAGGGTGGCCAGGCTGATTTCGGCGTGCATCGGGGAAAGACTAAAAGCAGTGTCGCGAATCTCCTGGATAACTCCGGACATCGCCTCAATAACCGGTCCCCCCAGGATCACCCGTTCGGGATTGAGCAATCCGATGAAATTTGCCAGAACAACCGAGAGCTCCAGAACAAATTGAGAAACGGTCTCACGCGCCAGGATATCCCCTGCGCAATAGGCGTCAAAGAGCGCCTGACAGCTCCCGAATGTTTTTGACAGGGTGTGTGCGGAAACCTTCTGTTCAAAAACACCGGTTTCACCCAGCACATTAAACCGTTTTTGGCGGATGTCATCGGTTCCGATCTGATAGCAGATTTCCCCCGACAGTGAGTGGCTTCCATCAACGACCTTGCCGTTGCAGATGACCGCCCCGCCGACGCCGTTCCCGATCGAGAGAAACAGCATATCGTCGGTTCCTTTGCCCGCGCCCAGCCAGCGTTCTCCCAGAGCTGCGCAGTTGGCGTCGTTGCCCAAAAAGACCGGGTATGGGAACTGGGATTGCAGAACCGAACCGGCATTGTAGTGGTGCCAGTTCAGGGTTCCGGAATGGAGCACGATGCCTTCGCGGGTGACGGTACCTGGCACGCTGATGCCAAGACCCGAGATCGTCTGGTCGGCAAGGCCGCTCTCCGAAATCCCTTGTTGGATGCGCTCGATCAGCGCGGAAAGCTGGTTCGTAGAGGGGAAGGTGGTCTTAAACACACAGCTTCCAAGCAGATTGGTTATGACCAGCAGGGTTTCGCTCCGGGCGATCGAAACCCCGATTCCATAGGCGGAGTCAGGGTTGAAGCCGAGCATCCAGGCGGGTCTCCCGGCCCCCTTTCCTGCTGTGCATTCGCCCAGATCAATAATCATGGACTTTTTCAGAAGGTCCTCTACGATCAGCGAAACGGTGGTTTTGCTCAGAGAAAGCTCCCGCGCGATTTGGGCGCGGGAAACCGGCTGACATTCCTTAATCATGTCAAGCACAAGCGACCGGTTGATTCTTTTGATAAATTCTACTGTGGCGACTCTCTTATTTCCGGACATGACGCTCTCCTCAATAAAAGTTGTCAACTTAATAATACTAATTATGGACTAAATCTGCAATAACAGAAAATCTCATAATTGTATTATATTATAAATAGAAATTTAGAGAATGTCAATAGAATAAACGCTTGTTTTGTTGAATTTTACCGTTAAAAATTAAGAGCATGTAAACAAAACCGGTTTTTTATCCAGAACTGTGCACAATGGTTCTTGACAAAAGATATCCCCGTGTTATAATGGTTGCAAATAAATAATCCATATAATTTACTAATTAAGGCGGAAAGAGAGAGGGGAAGATATACTGTGTGCAGGCGGATGGCTGGTCTTCTTGCTTTCCTGGAATTAAGGTGATCGTCTTTTTTATGTCCTATCTGGCACCGGGCAGCCCACTGGACTATCTGCTTGCCGATCCCACGATCTCTGTGGAAGAACTGATATGTACGCTTTCGCGCGGGTCCAAAGCGTGCGAAACCAGGGAACGCAACTTCTCATCAAGCGTACGAAGCAACAGGTTATAAGCATCCCAAAGGGTTTGCCATCTGTGAAGAACAGGCGGCAGGCCCTTTTCCTTTTCCCAGCCTGCTGTAACAGAATGGAAACGGCAGGAGCCAATGCGGTGGAAGGCTTATCATGCGTCCTGGTTCGCATTCCGAAGCCAATGGGCCTGCTCACAGGCATTTGCCTGCTGTTTGGAAACAGGATTGTTTTCAAGTGAGTTGACGATATATCAAGTGGTATTTTGGGGAATCCATGCACAAAAAAATCAAATGCTCATAAACTGGTAGTGAGTATAGCTCAAAACAGAACTAGGAGGATTCATATGGCAGAGCAAAGAACAGCTCCGGTCACCGCGACAGGGGCGAACTGTTTTAAGGAAGCGGTATGCATTGACGCCGGTCGGATCTACGACTCTTGTACTGAATGACATGATCCAAGATAACCGACAGACGATACCCAGTCCGGCTGGCTGCGGTATCGGTCCGGTTAGGCGGTTTTGCGTTTCAACGCCGCAGCATGAGACCGGGATGCCCCCAGTTTATGTCCTGTCCAGCGCACAAGCCCACATGGTTTCCCACGAGTGAGTTGGCCCCGCCGACAGGAGCTTTGTTTTTGGCGGTCGGCGCGGCGTCCCGCATCCAGCCTGTTTGAAGCGAGAAAAGTGGATGTCCCTTTCTGGCGGAAAAAGGAGCCATTTCGATTTTTCAAACCCGGGTCAGCCAGAATCCCGGACAGAGCGCCGCCATTGCAGGCAGGTTCTAGCCGAAGCACTCCGGAAATTTTCTGAGCGCTTCATAATAGGAGATTCCGAAATGCGCGTAGACCGCGAGGTAGAGGATGATGTCCTTTGGGGTATGGATTTCCTCCAACGGGTCCCCAATAACCACTTCCTTCATCTTTTTTTCCTTCAGCTCCCAGCAGCGGCGGGCGGCTCTCTCAATATTTCTGGTGATATTGGCCTGAGAATCACCCAACTGTCTGGCCACTTCAGGATAAATCTGCTTGGTCACCCGTATGTCATAAACCGAGAGCTTCTCCTCCAACAGCAGCTTTTCCATGACCGTAACCGCGCAGCTCAACGCCTTGAATTCTTTTCCTCTCTGTCCCAATACTTCATAAATACGTGCTTCTGTCTGTGTCGTGGCAATCCAACCCTTTCCTGCAACTGGTATTCATAACCGGGTCATTTCGGGTAGGCGAAAGAACTGTCCAGCTGGTTGTGAATACGGCTTCTTAGAGTTTTCTTTTTATAATAGAGTAAAAACGGCAGTGACAGACGAAAAACGATGTTATACGACATAATACGACAAATCTATTGTCGCATTCTTAAAGAGGAGAAGTGGTTTTATCAGGATTTTCGCAGGGGATAGAGGTGATGCAAATATATACAGGAATTGACTGAAAAATGAAAAGATATCTTTTTAAGTCGAATTTTAAGTCTAAAAAAGATATATTTTGTCCATCCGCTCTTTTTTACTTTATGCTGTTTCTAAATGACGATAAAAGGGGGTGAGCATTGTGACAACAGTTGAATCTCAGATTTATGAGTTTTTGAGAAAGGGTGGAAAAGAGTTTAAAGCCCTGTCCTGTGCGATTATGGTTATGGAAAGGCTGTTGTTTGAAGAAAAGAAGTCGATCTATGATATTCAGGTGACAAAGGATATCTATCCCGAGGTTGTAAAGCTAATGGGGGGCGGGCCGGCAAGCGTCACCAGGAATATCGCCCGGGCGGCGAGGAAGTGCTGGAAATCGCAGGAGGCACAGATACGGGAGAAAGTCATCGGAGAGCCCTGTGAGGATATGCACGCCCCAAGAGACCTGATCCTCTATCTTGCGGTTTACGCGCATTTTGGGATTCCCTATTATGAAGCGATCCGCAAATTTCCGGGGGATTTTGGCTGACGGGACACCGCTTCCTACAATACGATCTCCGGGGTCCTGCATATTGTTATGATAAGGATTGTTTAACCGACTTGCAGGTGTTCTTTACAGACCGGGCGCAGCCGGTAATTGATAATGCGCTGAGCGTCAAATGTAAAGATGTCGAGATTATCACCGTCTATCTGGATGTCGAGCCGGTTCCATTCAATAAGGGGTTTTATTCGGTCGATATTACCTTCTTCTTTAAGGTAACCCTCAGCGCATACAGCTCTCCGGTGGTGCCTCCGGCGACAGTGGTTGGGGTAGCGGCATTCTCCAAAAAGGTGATCCTGTTTGGAAGCGACGGCAATGTCAAGGTTTACTGTTCGACGGACCCCCGTAATTGCAGTGAACACGACAATACCAACATGCCCAAGGCAAGTGTACACACAGTGGACCCAAAACAGGGGGGAACAGAAAAGGGGAGGCTGCCAGTTTGCAGTCTCCCCCCGGCATGTGCCCGGACGATTTATCATCAGAATGCTTCTCAAGAAAGAATCTGGACATCCTATTGAAGTCCTTGGATATTGTCTGCGACAGACCGCCAGAAACGGTTCTGTTTCCCCCTCCACAGTTAATCAGCGCCGGCCCTGTCAGCCGCAGCTATGCCCACCGCAGCCATGTTCCCCGCATGAATGCCCATCCTCATGATGGCTGTGTTCATGGTGGCTGCACTGGATGCCCGGGTTGTAAGAAAGATTACCCGCCAGAAATGCCTTTACAGCGTCATCCGCAGGGCAGGAAACCCCGCCGTAGAGCTGAATCCCAGCCTGCGCCAGGGCGGTTTTGGCCCCGGCGCCAATCCCCCCGCAAAGCAGCACATCCACCTTTGCGGCTTTCAGAAAACCGGCCAGTGCCCCATGGCCGCTCCCACTGGTATCGGCAAGCTGCTCTTTGACCACCAGCCCGTTTTCAACGTCATAAAATTTAAACTGTTCGGTATGTCCAAAGTGCTGGAACACCTGGCCATCCTCGTATGGAACTGCAATTCTCATCATCAACACTCCTTTTTCCGCAATCGTTTGCCTGATTTGGCTCCATTGACAATGCCGTACACAACCGTGTCCCCGTTCCCCCTGGCAGATGCGGTAATGCCCGCCCGCAATGACCAGTGCCTTTCCGTTGACCAGGACGTCGGAGAGCTTAAACCGCGCGGATTCGTAGATCTCTGTTACGGTGGTGCGGGAGATTTCCATCTGTGCGGCACACTGTTCATGCGTCCTTTTTTCGTAGTCAACCAGCCGGACCACTTCGTATTCGTCCACGGTGAGAACGGTGATGCCTGTATGCGTTTCGCCATTGGGGATAAAGCCACAGTAGGCCGGTTCCATGCAAACCCTCCGGCATCGGCTCGGTCTGGCCATGCGGTCACCTCCATTTCAGAAGCTATTATCGACATATGTCGATAATAGCATACTGCATATAGCGGAAAAAAGCAAGCCCTTTGAGACGCTCGTGGAAAATGAAAAAACGGTGTGACCCTGAGATCACACCGTTTCCGATCAAAAATACATGGGAACCCACCTGGGAATGAACCGGATTTTAGAACCCGGTCTACCGCATCAGCATCGAAACCGCATTGTAGGCCATCATCTGTTGGGCATTCTTCATCATTGCGATCGAGGTCGCATTGAGCGCCATGCTGATGCTGCGGTTGGTCGACTCTTTTGCAATATCCGCGTCCATGATCCGGGAAAGCCCGGCCTGAAGGTTTTCATTGGTGTTGTCAAGCGCGTTGATCGTGCTGGCAAGGCTGTTTTCGGTTGCGCCGAGGTTTGCACGCTGGGAGGAAACCCGGTCGGTCGCGCTGCTGATCCGGTCCAGTGCGCTCTGAGCGCCGCTGAGGGAGGAAAGGTCAACCTTATCCAGCCCGAGCGAAGCGGCGGAAAGCTTACCGGCCTCGACCGTGATCTGCTCGCCCGCGGTCGCGCCTACCTGCATCTGCTGGGAACTTCCGTCAAACGGCTTCAGACCGTTGAAATCGGTCGACTGGCCGATCCGGTCGATCTCGCTCGAAAGCTGTTTGTACTCCGCCTGGATCATATTGCGCTCGGTCGAACTGAGAAGGCCGTTGCTCGCGCGGGTCGCCAGCTCGGTCATCCGGTTGGTGATCGAATGCACCTGGTCCATCGCGCCCTCCGCAGTCTGAATATAGGAAATCGCATCCTGTGCATTCATGCTGGCGGTCGAAAGGCCGGTGATCTGCGCGTTGATCCGTTTCCCAATCGCAAGCCCCGAAGCATCGTCGCCCGCGCTGTTGATCCGGTATCCGGACGCAATCCGGCGGATCTGCATCGCCTGCATCTTCTGCGCGCCCGAGAGCATCCGCCGCATCGACTGTTGTAAACCGACATTGCCATTTACTTTCATAAAACACAACCCCCTGTCATATGGAGTGAAAGATTCTTATCCATTTCCAGTATACTAAAATGATCCTGAAAATGCAAGTAGCTGCGGAAAGATTCTTGGAAAATTTACCGGTCTGTGTTAGAATATTTTTGAATCGCAGGCTGTTTCCGGGGAGCAACCGGGAAAAGGGAGGTGCGGACGATGCAGAATCCGAAGGAAATCCGGAAAAAACAGTATTTTTCGATGGACCCCAAACATCTGGTTGGCGGGCTGGTGGAAAAGTGCGTTACCCATGCGTCGGGGGCAAGGCTGGCGATCGAGCGGAAGGAGTTTGCGCAGGCGAATGAGCATCTGAAAAATGCACAGGATATCCTGATACAGCTCCAGTCGCTCATCCCCAAGGACGGGGACGAGACTTCTCAACAGGGAAGGCAGGTGCTGGGGCTGTTGATCCGGGAGCTTTTTTTCTGCAACATCAATAAGGATGCCGGGCGGCTGGATGAGGCCATAAACATTTTGAACCGGCTTGCGAGCGTCACCCGGTGCGACCAGTGAAAGATGGACAGCCCGCCCCGCATAGACTTGGGCGGGAGGTGTTTGGATGGCACAGAAGAGAAAGCCGCAGTTTTTCTGGATCGACCCCAACCCGCCGGGGGCGGTCGAACAGAGGCTGGAACAGTTGTTTGTGGGCAGGCTGCTGGACGGGTACGCGGAATTGACGAACCGCGGGGAAGATGGTAAAATAAAATGCGATAAGGCTGGTGAACCGGGATGAGGCTCGCGGCCTACTGCCGGGTGAGCACCGACCGGGAGGCGCAGCTCGAATCGCTCGAAAACCAGAAGGCATTTTTCGCGGAATTTGCCGGGAAGTATGGGCATGAGCTGGTGCGGGTCTACGCCGACGAAGGGCTTTCGGGCAGGCAGATGTCCAACCGTAAGGCGTTTTTGCAGATGCTCTCGGATGCGGAGACAGGGCTGTTCGAGATGGTCGCGGTCAAGGATATCAGCCGGTTTGCCCGCAATACGGTCGATTTCCTCTGCGCTACCCGGCGTCTGCGCGCGCTGCGGATCGAGGTGCAGTTCCTCTCCAACAGCCAGACCATCCTCGGCGGTTCGGAATTTGTACTCACCCTGTTCAGCGCGCTGGCACAGGAGGAGAGCGCCAACCTCTCCAAACGGGTGCGGTTCGGCAAACGGGTCAACGCGCGCCGGGGCAGGGTGCCCAACCTGATCTACGGCTACGACCAGCTGGACACCTTTACCCTCGCGGTCAACCCGCAGGAGGCGGAGGTTGTCCGGCGGGTGTTCTCCCTCTACCAGAACGAGGGAATGGGTGCGCACCGGATCGCGCTCCTGCTCAACGGGGAGGGGGTCCCCGGGAAGAAGGGCGGGCGGTGGACCTCCAAGACGGTCCGCCGGATGCTCCGCAACCCGATCTACTGCGGGATACTGGTCAACAACAAATATGAGACGGTCGATTTTCTGACCGGTCAGCAGGTCCGCCTGCCTGCTGACCAGCAGTTTGTCCACGAGCGGCCCGCTTATGCGATCGTCCCGAAAGCCCTGTTTGAGCAGGTGCAGCGCACCGCTGACGCGCGCGCCGGCCAATATGCGGCCAACGAGAGGCACAGCAGCAGGCATCTGTTCAGCGGGCTGATCCGATGCGGGAGCTGCGGGCATCTGTTCACCCGCAGGCAGTATACCTACCGCAATACCTTTCTGAAATGGGGTTGTTCGGGGCATAATCAGTATACGGCAGATTTCTGCCCCAACGCCGTTTCAATCGACGAACAGATGCTGCTGGAGGAATTGGAGCGGTTCCTTGACCGGGCAGTCCCTGACCGGGAAGCGTTTTTGGAGAGGGTTGCCCGGATATGCAGGCGGGCGGACAGAGCGCCGGACAGGTCCGATGCGGGGCGCAGGTTGGCGCAGCTCAACCGCCGGGCGGAGCGGTATCGGGCCATGTGTGCCGATGGGCTGATCGGATTCGAGGAGCTTGCACGTCAGGTCGCCTGTCTGGACGCGGAACGGGAGCGGCTCTGCGGCAGGCTGCGGGAGGATTGCCCGGAGGCCGACTGGACGTCCCGCGTACGGGAGCGGTTTGCTCTCCCCGGCTGGACCAATGCCGACCTGCGGGAACTGATCGACCGGATCACCGTCTTTCCGGACGGACGGGTGGAAATCGCAGTGAAACCCCTGTTTGGGGGCAGCGGCACATGTGGTTGACCCGATGTGTCTCGACAGCAAGCTGGTTGAATGCGGGCCGCAGCGGATGTTCGACAGTGGCGTGACCCTGCCCGCCTCGGTCTGCGCCAAGTTTGACGGCGATTTCGCCGCCTGTAAACCCCAGAAGGTGGTCCTGATTACGATCGGCCTGTTCACCATTGTCCAGCTCGAACGGAGTGTGCAGATGATGATTCCTGCATACGACTACGCGGTCCCGGACAAAGAGGGCAGCACCAACACCGGCTCGGACGATCCATGCGAGGTGTTCAAGAAGATCAAATTCCCGGTGAACCAGTTTTTCCCGCCCAAATTCAACGAAATCGGGCAGGCTTAACCGGCCGGGTGCGGCAGCGTGCGGATAGGGAGCAGGCAGAACCTGCTCCCACGCGCCGGGCCTGCGAAACCATACAGGAGGAAGTTATAAACCATGCCACAAGTTACCCTGCTTACCCATACCCCCGCCCCCGAGCGGACGATTGCGGCTGCGGCCAGGCTCTGTTATTCCCCCGCGTCCATCGCCGACCTGCTGGACAACCTCTCGGATGAAAAAGCATCCGGTTTTGTCGGGATGCTCGCCGAGATCGGGCACGAAAGCCCGATCGAACATGCCAGCTTCACCTTCGGGATCGAGGGGGTCTCCCGCTCGCTGCTCGCGCAGATCACCCGGCACCGGATCGCATCTTACAGCGTCCAGAGCCAGCGGTATGTGCGGGAAGACGCGTTTGCGTTTGTCACCCCGCCCCAGATCGCGCAGAACCCGGAAGCGCAGGCACTGTTTGACGAGGCTATGCGTTCGGCACAGGACTATTACGACCGGATTGCCGCCCTGCTGAAAGCGGACCATACCGCCCGGCTCGCCGCCGCTGGGGTGCCCGAACAGGATGCGGTGCGTCAGGCGGAAAAGCTGGCGATCGAGGATGCGCGGTTTGTGCTTCCGAATGCGTGCGACACCAAGCTGGTGGTCACGATGAACGCGAGGAGCCTGCTCAACTTTTTCTCCCATCGGTGCTGCAACCGGGCACAGTGGGAGATCCGCGAGGTGGCCGACCGGATGCTCGCGCTGGTGAGCGAGGTCGCGCCGGCCCTTTTTGCCAAGGCTGGCCCTCCCTGTGTGCGGGGCGGATGCACCGAAGGGAAGATGTCCTGCGGCAGGCCGGAAGAGGTCCGCGCCCGGATCGCCCGGCTCAAAGAGGAGGCGCAGGGATGAACGGGACCCTGATTGTGATCGACGGCCTGGATGGCTCGGGCAAGCAGACCCAGGCCCGGCTTTTGCGGGAGCGACTGGAACGGGAGCGGGTGCCGGTGCGGGCGATCAGCTTCCCGGATTACGGGCAGCCCTCCTCCGCACTGGTCCGGCTCTATCTGGACGGGAGGTTCGGGCAGGCGGACGAGGTTTCCGCCTATGCCGCCAGCAGCTTCTATGCGGTGGACCGGTTCGCAAGTTACATGCAGTTCTGGAAGGATGACTATCTTTCGGGGCATACTATCCTTGCCGACCGCTACACCACCTCCAATTTGATCCATCAGATGTCCAAGCTCTCACGTGAGGAGTGGGGGCGGTTTATCGCGTGGCTGGAAGCCTACGAGTATGATGAGATGAAGCTCCCACGGCCGGACCTGGTGCTTTATCTGGACATGTATCCGGACGTTTCACGCGAGCTGCTTTCGGTGCGCTACAGGAGGGATGAACGGAAAAAGGACATCCACGAGGCCAATTTCGCCTATCTCCAGCGGTGCAGGGGCTGTGCGCTCTATGCCGCGGAACGGTTTGGCTGGCGGGTGATCCCCTGTTCGGACGAGCGTCGGCCGTTTGGGATCGAGGAAATTGCAGAGCGGGTTTATGAGGCGGCAGCCGCCTGTATCCGTAGGCCATAGACCAAACTTACAGGCGCCCGCGCTTTCCTCAGAGCGCGGAACGCTTAGGGGCTGTTTGAAAAATCGAAACGACTGTCTTTTTCTACAAGAAACGGCATCTGCTGCGTCAAAAATGCTCGGAATACACAAAGTATTCCTGCGCTTTTCTCCTTGCAGCTGCTCATCTCTTGCGAAAAATCCGTCCATTTCTCTATTTTCAAACAAGCCCTATCCTGTGAAGCGCTTTTTCGGGTGAATTGCCGCGAGGTGGCAGGCGGAGGCTTCTTGCAAGAGAGAAAGCCCCTGCTCCCGGGAAAGATAAAAAGGTATAGAAAAGGGATGTACACCATATGCTGGAGTTTCAACCGATTACCCTCAGCGATCAGGAATGGATCGCGCCGCTGCTCGCGATGTCCAACCGGCGCGGGAGCGAATACACCTTTTCCAACAACTACGTCTACCGGACGATCTATCAGATCGAGGTCGCCCGGATGGAAAACTACTATCTGGTCCGCTCCCGCAAGGATGGGGAACCGCCTTTCTATCTCTTCCCGGCGGGCAGCGGCGACCTCGCCCCCGTGATCCGGGCGATGCAGCTTGACGCACAGGAACGCGGTTTTCCCCTGCTCATCAGCGGTGCGGTGAAAGAGGATGTCGCGCAGCTCGAAACCCTCTTCCCGGGTGTGTTTTCGTTTGAGGAAGCGCGGGATAATTTTGACTACCTTTATGAGAGCGAATCGCTCATCACGCTGGCGGGCAAAAAGCTGCATTCCAAACGAAATTTTATCAACCGGTTCAAGGCGGAGCAGGAAGGGAACTGGCGCTATGAGCCGATCGACGCGCGGAACATCGGGGACGCATGGAGGATGAACGTCGAGTGGTGCGCCGAAATGGGGTGCGGGGAGGACCCGAGCCTGCTGGAGGAGTCATGCGCGGTGCGCAACTGCTTTGAAACGTTCGATGCCCTCGGGCTGCGGGGCGGGCTCCTGCGGGTAGGGGACCGGGCCGTCGCCTTCTCGATGGGCAGGCCGCTTTCGTCGGACACGTTTATTGTGCATATCGAAAAGGCGTTCGCCTCGGTAGCGGGCGCCTACCCGATGATTAACCAGCAGTTTGCTGCGCATAACTGTGCGGAATACCGATATGTCAACCGGGAGGATGACGTGGGGGACGAGGGGCTTCGCAAGGCAAAACTCTCCTACCGCCCTGCCATCCTGCTGGAGAAATATCTGGTGTCCGAAAAGGGTGCAAAACAATAGAGGAGGCGTTTGGCAGATGATCCGATTTGCAGATGAAAGTATGCGGGAGGCGCTGCGCCAGCTCTGGCACGAGTGCTTTGGGGACAACAATGATTATGTTGACCTGTATTTTGCCCAGCATGACATTGCCCGGCATACAATGGTGTTCATCGACGGGGAAACCCCGGTTTCGATGCTCTCGCTTCTGCCGATGACGGTGGTGACCCGGGCGGGGATTCTGCCTGCGCGGTACATCTATGCGGTGGCGACCAAGGCCAGCCACCGGGGGCGGGGGATCAGCACAAAGATGCTCGAAGCCGCCCACAAACATATGCGGCAGGCGGGCCTGAAACTTTCGGTGCTCGTCCCTGCGAGCGGGCCGCTCTATAATTTCTACGGCAAGCGGGGGTTTGAGGCGGCGTTCTATGCAGGGCACACGATTGTCACCAGGGATCAGATCCCGGAATACAACGGGAGTTTTGCGGTCAGCGAATCAACGGCGGAAGAGTTTATGGGCATCCGGGAAAATGCGTTTTCCGGGCGCACGATGTTCGTCCGGTGGGATGGGGACGCCCTCTCCTACCGGCTGACCGACACCGCATTCAATGGCGGCGAAACCCTCACCCTCACCACCGGGGGGGCGCGTGCGGTCGCGGTCTGCTACAGCCGGAGCGGGTCGGTGCTGGTCAAGGAGCTTGCGCTCGATGGAATGACGATCGAAACCGCACTGGCCATCCTTCAGCGCAAGTATGACGCGCAGGAATACCATCTGCGCCTGCCGATGGACATCGAATGCCCCTATCCGCTTGAGCGGGTCGCTTCGGGTGCGGCCTACTGGTACGACACCGACGCAAAAGCCCGGACATTCAGCACCGATGGCAGGGCGCCCTATATCAGTCTGGTATTGGATTAAACAGCAAGGCCCCTGGCCGCCCTTTTGGGCAGCGGGAGAAATTGGTCAGGCTTTCAGGAACGCGTCCCCGCAGGTGCGGGAGGACAGAAAAGGAGTGTATCGAGATGATTTATGTATTCCTTGCGGATGGCTTTGAGGAGATCGAGGGATTGACCGCAGTGGACGTTCTGCGGCGTGCGGAGCTGGAGGTCAGGACGGTCGGTGTGGGCGGCAGGACGGTGGCCGGCTCGCATGGGATCGTGGTCGGGACCGACCTGTCCGAGCAGGAGGTGGAGCCATCGGAAATCGAGATGATCGTTCTGCCGGGCGGGATGCCGGGAACCCTCAATCTCGAGCGTTCCCAGGCGGTTCAGGCAGCGATCGACTTCTGCGCCGCAAACGACAGATGGATTGCGGCGATCTGCGCGGCCCCGTCGATTTTGGGGCATAAAGGGCTTCTCGACGGGCGGGAGGCGACCTGTTTCCCCGGTTTTGAAGAGCAGCTCACCGGTGCCCGGCTTTCGGAGTCGTATGTCTGCGTCGATGGCCGGTTTGTCACCGGGCGCGGGATGGGTGTCGCGCTCGAGTTCGCCCTCAAGCTGGTGGAGCTGTTCAAGGGCAGGGAGCGGGCCGCGGTTCTGGAGGCATCACTGCAATGCAGAGGGTAGACATCCGCCCGCTCAAGCAGAAGCTGCGCGCTGAGATCAAGGAATGGCGCAGGGCAATGCCCGATGGGCAGAAAAAGCGTGCGGACCGTAAAATACGGGAACGGCTGGTCCGCCTGCGGGAGTACGCGCGGTGTCATACCCTGCTTGCCTATGTATCCTTGCCGATCGAGGTGGACACGCTTGGGCTAATTGAACGTGCCCTCGCGGATGGCAAGCGGGTGGCGGTTCCGCGGTGCATCGAGGGCAGCCACGAAATGGAGTTCTACTATATCACCGGGATGGATGACCTAGCCCCACAGACGTTCGGGGTTCTGGAACCGGTTCCCGGACGGTGTGAGCTGGTCACCCGATACGACGGGAGCATCTGTATCGTACCAGCGCTCGCCTACGACCGCTCGGGGTTCCGGCTCGGCTATGGCGCTGGCTACTATGACCGGTTCCTTTCGCGGTATCCGCACCCGAAAATCGGGATCACCTATGCGCATAACCTCTGCAAGGGGCTGTGGCATGGGCGGTATGATGTTGCGGTCGATCTCGTGGTAACCGAATCGCGGTTGTGTGTCTGCGCCGCACAGCCGCAGCGCACCAAATCGAAGAGAAGCAGGTGAACCGGTTGAGCCTCATTGGGCCCGGCGTTTCATCCGGCCTTTTTCATGGTGATCGCCGGTCGCTGGAAAGACCGAACCCGGAAGCTGTACGTCCAGCCTTGGGCGTGCGGTGGGCGTTTGCGTTCAAAATTGCAGAAAAGAGGAGTCCGGGAATACCCCGGGCTCCTTTTTCCGGTCGATGTACGCGGGAAGGATCAGCAGCAGCCGCCCCAACCAAACAGGATGATGATAATGAGAAGAATCCAGATCCAGCTTGCGTTGGAGCCGCCGAATCCCAGACCGTTGCCGCCGCAGCATCCGCACCCGCAGTTGCAGTTGTTGCAAACCGGTACGCATCCACATCCACAGTTACAGTTGTTCATCATGATTGATTGACACCTCTCTAGTTAGTGATTTGTTTTATACTATGTGGGGGGCCAAAAATGGGTTACAACAGGGGCAGAGCGGCGAACGGAAAAAATTTACGAATTATTTATGATTAAATCTCCCGAAGGATTTGATTATTGTGCCAATTTGAGGTATTATATATGATATATCGGCAAATTGTACTTTTCCGCCCGCAAAAGAACGACAAAAATGGCGTTCCGGCGGAGGATAAGGAGGACATATGAGCACCAATGATGAGTTTGAAAGCCTGATCCGCAACTTCAAGCTGGATGATATGGAACCGCCTCCCGGTTCGGGGGCTGCGGGACGCAGGGCTTTTGACTTTGACCGTGAGGAACAACAACCCAGCCCCCGCGCCGCACAGGCGACCGCTCCGCGTCCGTCCGCACAGCAGGCGCGCTCCTCCGCGCAGCAGCGGCAGCAGATGCGGACAGGCCATCCGCAGCAGAGGGCAGTGCGCCCGTCCCGACAGGGGGTGGCGGCGCCTCAATATCAGCAGGCGACCGCTCCGCAGTATCCGATGCAGCCGCAGTACCCTGCACCGCAGACGAATCCTCCACAGATGCAGGCTCGCCGGAAGGAGTTTCAGGTGCAGATTGATGAGGATGCGTACGGCCCGTCCGGGTCGCCGCGCAGTTACCCGGCCATGCAGCCGGTCCGCGCAGCAGGCGGCGGAGGCGGTGGATATGGCGGCGGCTACGATGACGAAGAAGATGAGGACGAGTATGAAGGCGGCGGAGGCGGACGCTGGTTCAAAGCGATCATCGCGCTGATCGTCGTTCTGGCGGTTTCGGTTTTCCTGGCGTTTTTCGCGCTTGAAACCGCCAGCGACCTGTTCGGCCTAAACAAGGCGGAGGGGGAGGTCGAATTTACCCTCCCGGCGGGGCTTACTACTGCGGAAATCGCGGAAAAGCTGCAAACCGAAGGGATCATCACCCAGCCGCTGGTCTTTCAGATTTATGCCGACTTCAAGGACGATACCGCCAAATACGAGCCGGGAAACTACACCCTCAACAAGAACATGGGGTATGACCAGATCATGATGAAGTTCCGCACCGGCTCCAAGATCCTGATTGAGGTCCGGGTGTTGTTCTATGAGGGTATGACCCTCAGCGAGATGGCGCAGAGCCTCGAAGAGGCGGAGGTCTGTACGGCGGACGCGCTTTATGAATATCTCAATACCGCTGATCTTTCGGATTATGATTTTGTCGCGGAGATTCCGCGCAGCGCGGACCGGTTCCGCAAATATGAAGGGTATTTCTTCCCGGACACCTACAATTTCTATAAAGACATGAAACCGGCACAGGTGGTGCAGCGGTTCTTCAATAACTTCTATAACCGGGTGATAGCGGATGAAGAACTGACCGAGCGGCTGTCGGCTGTCGGGATGAGTGTCGATCAGGCGATCACCCTTGCTTCGGTGATCCAGAAAGAGGCGAGCAACGCCGAGCAGATGGGGAATGTGTCGGGCGTATTCCACAACCGCCTTGCGGAGGGAAGCCAGCTGCCGCAGCTTCAGTCGGATGTTACGCGTGATTATGTTAACAACTATATTAAACCGTTTCTCGACGATGCGGTGGACAAAGAGTCCAACCCCGATGCGGTTGACCCGAATCAGGCGATGTATGATGCGTACAACACCTATGTCTGCAAAGGGCTGCCGGTCGGACCGGTCTGCAACCCGGGCTTGGAGGCGATCCGGGCAGCGCTCTACCCGGCCCAGAACAACTACTATTACTTTGTTACCGATGAGGCGGGCAACTATTACTATGCATCCACCCTCGCCGAGCACGACCAGAATGTTGCGGTTGCGGCGCAGAACGGCAAGGTACACGGCACCGCCGCGGACACCGATGCGCCGGAGGCGTAAAGACTGCATGAAAAAGGGGAATCCTGTTTTGCAGATGCCAGAGCTGCTCTCCCCGGCGGGTGACCGGGAATGTCTGGAAGCCGCGATCCGCTATGGAGCGGATGCGGTTTACCTCGGCGGCACACAGTTCGGTATGCGTGCCGCTTCGGCCAACTTCGACGCGGACGGACTGAAAGCCGCTTGCACCTATGCACACGAACGCGGGACGCGGGTGTATCTCACCTGCAATACCCTCCCGACCAACGAGGAGGCCGAACAGCTTCCCGAATTTCTGCGGATGGCGCAGGAGGCCGGAGTGGACGCGTTGATCGTGGCGGATGTGGGTATTCTGATGCTTGCCCGTCGGGTCGTCCCCGCGCTGCCGGTCCATATCTCGACGCAGGCGGGGGTCGTCAACTATCTCACCGCGACCGAGCTTTTTCGGCTGGGGGCGTCCCGTGTGGTACTCGCGCGCGAGCTTTCGCTCGATACGATCCGTGTCATCAGGGACAAGGCCCCGCCCGAACTCGAACTGGAAGCGTTCGTCCATGGGGCGATGTGCATGTCCTTTTCAGGCCGGTGCCTTATCAGCAGTTATCTGACCCGGCGGGATGCCAACCGCGGTGAATGTGCGCAGCCCTGCCGCTGGAATTACCGTCTGGTTGAGGAGAAGCGTCCGGGGCAGTATTTCCCGATCTTTGAGGATGAGCGGGGCAGCTACCTGCTCAATGCGAAAGACCTCTGTATGATCGAGCATATTGACAAGCTGGCGCAGGCGGGGATCACCTCGTTCAAGATCGAAGGGCGGGCAAAATCCGCCTACTATACCGCAGTGATAACCAATGCCTACCGCGGCGCGATTGACGCTTATCGGCGTGACCCCGAGCGGTTTGAGCCGCCCCCATGGACATTGGAGGAGGTCAACCGGGTCAGCCACCGGGAATATTCGACCGGGTTTTACTTTGACCGCCCCGACCAGCGCGACCGGGATGGCGGCTATATCCGCGAATGGGAGATTGTCGCGGTGGTGGACGGCTGGGAGGGCGGCAGTTTGGTGGTCACCGAGCGCAACCGGTTCACCCGGGGCGACCGGGTAGAAATCATGATCCCACACAGCAGGCCGGTTCTATTTGAGATCGGGACGATTCTCGACCCGGAGTGCGGGGAGGTCGAGTCCGCCTGCCATCCAATGCGACGGTATCTGCTCCCATATGATACCCCCCTGCCAGCCGGGTCGATCCTGCGCAGGCAGGCGGCAGAAACGATTTGAAAGTCAGCACACCATGGAAAGAAAGGTTGAAAAAAATGTCAGGACATTCCAAATGGGCGAATATCAAACGGAAAAAAGAGAAAACGGATGGCGCAAAAGCCAAAATTTTTACCAAAATTGGACGGGAAATCACGGTTGCCGCGCGCGAGGGCGGTTCCGACCCGAATAACAACAGCCGGCTGGCTACACTGATTGCCAAAGCCAAAGCGAACAATGTCCCGAACGACAACATTGAGCGTCTGCTCAAGAAAGCGAGCGAGGGCAAGGAGAACTACGAGGAGATTACATACGAGGGCTATGGGCCTTCGGGTGTAGCAGTCATCGTTGAGACTCTGAGCGACAACCGTAACCGCACTGCCGGCGACCTGCGCCACTATTTCGATAAATGCGGTGGCAACCTCGGGCAGAGCGGGAGCGTGTCGTTCCTTTTCGAGCGCAGAGGTATGATCTACATTGAGAATGAAGACAACCAGATCGACGAGGAAAAGGTGATGGACGACGCATTTGCGGCGGGTGCATCCGACTTTGACTACGAGGACGGGATGATTACGATTGTCACCGAGCCGAATGATGTGACCAAGGTCGCATCCGCGCTTGAAAAGCTGGGCTATACCTACGATTCCGCCGAGGCTGAGTATATCCCAATGACCAAAACCCAGATCACCGATGAGGAACTGGTCAAAAAGATGGAAAAACTGCTCGATCTGTTTGACGACAACGATGATGTGCAGAACGTCTATCACAACTGGGACATGCCCGAGGAGCCGGACGAGGATTAAAATTCTGTTTTGCAATTTTGATGAGGGGGCTTTTTCACTTGCAAAAAGCCCCTCTCTTGCCGTCGGCGGCGGGGGCTCTGCCCCCTGACCCCGCGATTTTTTGAAAAAAATCGAGTAAAACTTTAGGGCTTGTTTGAAAATAGAGAAATAGACGGATGGTTCGTAAAAAGCGAGCGGTTGCAAGGAAAAAAGCACAGGAATACTTGCTGTATTCCGCGCATTTTTGACGCGGCAGCTGCCGCTTTTTGTAGAAAAAGACGGCTATTTCGATTTTTCAAACAGCCCCTAGGTTTAGGTCGGGGAAGAAGGAAGTTGCGCCCAGCCTGCCGGGGCGGGTCCGAACTGTGAATTGGAGGAAAGATGGATGGAAAATCGAGTGGAACGGGCGGTCACAAACCATAACAGAGGGTATAACTGTGCACAGTCGGTCGTCTGCGCCTACTGCGAACTGTTCGGGATGGACGAATCCACCGCGTTCCGGTTGGCGGAGGGATTCGGCGGCGGCATGGGCGGCATGCAGGACGGGACCTGCGGCGCAGTGACCGCAATGTATATGTTGGCAGGGGTGAAAGGCAGCAGCGGCGGGGTCGAAAACGGGATCAGCAAGGTGGAAACCTATGAGCAGGTACAGAAGCTCTGCGCGGCGTTCAAGGAGCAGAATGGTACGGTGATCTGTCGCGAGCTGCTTCAGAAAAACGATATGTCTCTTGAGCGGCCATGTAACCGCTGGATTGCGGATGCTGCCCGGATCGTGGAGGCACAGCTTGTCGGGGATGCAGAGGCACAGACCCAAAAATGATCCGGATTACGAATTGCAGGCTTTGTCCGCGCGTCTGCGGGGCTGACCGCACATCCGGGCAGGGAGACTGCGGCGGCGGAAATCAGGTGCGGGTGGCGCGTGCTGCCCTGCACTTTTGGGAGGAACCCTGTATCAGCGGTCAGAACGGATCGGGCACTGTCTTTTTCTCGGGATGCCCGCTGCGCTGCTGCTTCTGCCAAAATGGAAAGATCAGTGCGGGGAATTTTGGAAAAGAGATTTCGGTCAATCGGTTGGCCGAAATTTTTCTTATGTTGCAGGCACAGGGGGCACATAACATCAATCTGGTGAACCCGACCCATTACCTCCCGTGGGTGCGGGACGCATTACAGCTTGCCAGGCTGCGGGTGCCGGTGGTCTGGAACTCGGGCGGCTATGAGCGGGCGGAAGCCCTGCGCGCGATGGAGGGACTGGTGGATATCTACCTGCCTGATCTGAAATATGCCGGCTCTGTCCGGGCGGAGCGTTATTCCGGTGCGTCCGATTATTGGGCGGCAGCTACCAAAGCAATCCGGGAGATGCACCGCCAGACGGGAAAACCAGTGTGGGATGCGTCCGGCCTGCTTCGGAAAGGGGTGGTGATCCGGCATCTTGTGCTGCCAAAGGGGGTACAGGATGCGGCAGCAGTGCTCGACTGGATCGCGGGGACTTTCCTGCCGGGGGAAGTGCTTGTCAGCCTGATGAGCCAGTACACCCCATGCGGTGATCTGGAGCGGTTCCCTGAGCTGCGACGGAGGGTCAGCAGCTATGAATATAAAATAGTGTTGGCACATGCGCAGTCGCTCGGGCTGGAAGGGTTTATGCAGGAGCGTTCCTCCGCGCGGGAGGAATACACACCGCCGTTTGATCTGGAAGGAGTCTGAAAACGCTGGGGTCATGCGGCGTGCAGGATGGTCCGCCGGTGTCTGGAAAAGGGCAGGTGCCGGAGGTCTTTCAGCCGGATAAAAAATCTCCGGCGGCTCATCCGGGCACAGAAAACCCCAAAACCAGTGCAGGCGGTGAGCTGCACAGCAAACTGTACCGGGTTAATCATGTCGGTTTCCAATGCACCGACTGTGCCAAATACCAGAAAGAATGCGAGCAATACGCCTGCCTGGAAAAGGAAGCGGACCCGCCTGACCAGTTTCATACCTTCACCTGCTTTTTTCAAAGATTAGGAACGTTTGTTTCTAAAACTATAATACAACTTTTTGGAGTTGTCAAGCTAAAGAACAACTTTTTATCGAAATTTGAATTGACAAAAACAACTACTCGCTGTATAATGGAAAAAGAAGGGACGAAAGGTGGTCGGCAGGATGTTTGCAGAGCGGTTGAAGGAGCTGCGTAAGATGCGCAGATTCTCCCAACATGCACTGGCGGAACGGCTGGGGATCAGCCAGCAGGCGGTCGGAAAATGGGAAACTGGGAAGTCCACGCCTGATCCCGCCACCTTGCGGGAGATCGCGGATATTTTTGAGGTGTCAGTCGACCTGCTGCTAGGGCGGGAGCTGATCCCGCCAGCGTCCGCGGGGGCGGCAGGGGAGGTTCTTCTGCCCATCCTGGGGACTGTCCGCGCGGGCTATGGGGCGCTTGCTTTTCAGGAGTACCGCGGGACGGAACCCGCCAGCGTGCATAATCCGGAGGAATATTTCTATCTGGTGGTGAGCGGCGATAGCATGGAACCGCGGATCAGCAGCGGGGATCTCGCGCTGGTCCACAGGCAGCCGGATGTTGAGAGCGGCGAGCTGGCGGTGGTGCTGGTCGACGGGGAGGAAGGAACCCTCAAGCGGGTGGTGAAACGGGATGGCGCGGTGATTTTGCAGCCGTTTAACCAGTCCTACCAGCCACAGATTTTTATGGGGGAGGAGCTTTCCCAGCTCACGATTGTGGGGAAGGTCGTGGAAACAAAAACCAAATGGTGATTGCATTTTTGAGGAAATTGTGCTAGACTAAAACCATCCGTTTTGGACGTTTATTGATACACGGAAAAGGGGTTTTATTGTGAATATTTGGCATGACATTTCTCCCAAAAGGATCACAAAAGAAGATTTTATTGCGGTGATCGAGATTGGCAAGGGCGGCAAGAACAAGTATGAACTGGATAAGGAAACCGGATTGATCATTCTGGACCGCATCCTTTACACCTCCACCCACTATCCTGCGAACTACGGGTTCATTCCCCGCACCTATGGGGACGACGGTGACCCGCTGGATGTGTTGGTGCTCTGTTCGGAATCGCTGATTCCGCTGAGCCTGGTTCGCTGCTATCCGATCGGTGTGATCTCGATGATCGACAATGGCAAATACGATGAAAAGATCATCGCGATCCCGTTCAACGACCCGATGTATAATATGTATAAGGACATTGATGAGCTGCCCAAGCATATTTTCGAGGAGATGCGCCATTTCTTCACCGTCTATAAGGAGTTGGAAGGAAAACAGACCGCGGTCAATGAGGCGTCCGGCTCGGAAGCCGCGCTGGGTATCATTCAGGCAGCGGTTGATAACTACATAGAGAAATTCTGCAAGGGATAACGAATGAAACCGTCCCCCGGTATCTCCGGGGGCTTTTTTATGCAGTTTTTTGCCAGCCAAGTTTTTTCATAGAAAAACGAAGATTTTTCTATCGCTTTTTCGGGTAATTTTCACTAAAATAAAAACATCCCCAGCGGTTACAATGGTAGCATCAAAGCAGCTCAAAACGGGGCAGGATTTTGAAGTGGTGAGCAGAATGCTGTCTGACAGCTTTGCATGGAACCCGGGGAAACGGATAAAGACAGAAACACCACAGCTATTTTAGGAGGAAAAAATGATGAAAAAATTACTTGCTTCCATCCTTGCAGCAGCAATGATCGGTACCGCGCTCGCGGGCTGCGGCGGTTCCGGGTCCACCTCTTCGGCGGCGCCGGCTTCTTCTGCCGCACCGGCCTCTTCGGAAGCCCCGGCGGCCTCTTCGGCTCCGGCTGAAACCCCGGCTCCGGCAGCGTCTGACCTGAATGTAGGCGTATTCTATTACACCTTCTCGGATGTCTACATCACCAGCGTGCGCACCAACATGGATGCGAAGCTCAACGAGCTGGGCGTCACCTTCCAGAACTACGACGGCAACAACAACCAGGCCAACCAGCTCGACCAGATCAATACCGCGATCACCAACGGATGCAACCTGCTGGTTGTCAACATCGTTGAGACCTCTTCGCCGGATGCGGCGCAGACCGCCTGTGATGCCGCCAAAACTGCCGGTATCCCGATCATCTTCTTCAACCGCGAGGTTGCGGATGATGTTGTCAACAGCTATGAGAACTGCGCGTTTGTCGGCACTGACGCCGCCGAGGCTGGTCACATGCAGGGCCAGATGATCGCCGAGTACCTGCTCGCTAACTACGATGCAGTGGACCTCAACAAGGACGGGGCCATCTCCTATGTCATGTTCAAAGGCCAGGAGGGCAACGCAGAGGCCGAGTACCGCACCCAGTTCGCGGTTGAGGATTGCGACAAGCTGCTCGCAGAGGCTGGCAAAGAGCCGCTGGCATTCTACAATGCAGGCAACGCCTCCAAGTACCTGGTTGACCAGACCGGCGCATGGTCTTCGCAGGCTGCAACCGACTACATGAACACCATCCTCGCTGAGTACTCCGAGGCAAACAACAACATGGTCGAAATGGTCATCGCGAACAACGATGGCATGGCTGAGGGTGCAATCGCGGCGCTTCAGGCTGCCGGCTACAACAACGGCTACGATGAAGAGAACAATATTGGCAAGTTCATCCCGGTATTCGGGGTAGACGCGGTGGATTCCGCGAAGGAGAAGATCCAGAATGGCCAGATGACCGGTACCATCATGCAGGATGCAGAGGGCATGGCCAACACGATCACCGCTCTGGTTTCCAACCTCAACAGCGGGGCGGCTCTGATGGATAATACTTCCAGCTTCAATGTAGACGCTGGCGTAGCTAAAATCCGTGTCCCGTACGGCGTATACACCGGCTGAGTGAAGCGCTCCAACACAAACGCGTACCAACCGGAAGGATAAAAGCGGAGTGTGCGGGGCTGTCTGATGACAGCCCCGCATACTGCGGATTCCGGAGCCGTTTTCGACAGGGTCTGTCCGGAAGGCCGGGGCATCGTCTTTTGCCCGGTTTTCAGGCAGGCTGTGGGGAAGGGTTGCGGAATCCGCCGCAGAGAGAGGAGGAGTCACATGGATCGGCCAGCACTGCTGGAAATGAAGAATATCAGCAAAGAGTTCCCCGGTGTCAAGGCGCTGGACAACGTGTCGCTGACAGTCCGCCCCGGCACCGTCCATGCGCTGATGGGCGAGAACGGCGCGGGTAAATCGACGCTGATGAAATGTCTGTTCGGGATTTATAGCAAGGACGGCGGCACGATCACGCTGGAAGGCAAAGAGGTCAACTTCAAAAGCTCCAAGGAAGCGCTGGAAAACGGCGTTGCTATGGTACATCAGGAGCTGAACCAGGCACTTACCCGGAGCGTGCAGGATAACCTGTGGCTGGGGCGTTACCCCAAGGTAGGCGGGGTGATGGTCAGCGAGCGGATGATGCGGCAGCGGACAAAGGAGATTTTTGAAAACCTCGAAGTTAAGGTCAATCCTTTGGCGATCATGTCCACCATGCCGGTTTCCCAGCGGCAGATGGTGGAGATTGCAAAGGCGGTTTCGTACGATGCGAAGATCATCGTATTTGACGAGCCGACCTCCTCCCTGACCGAAACCGAAGTCGAGCACCTGTTCCGCATCATTACGATGCTCAAGGAAAAGGGCTGTGGAATCATCTATATCTCGCACAAGATGGAGGAAATCCTGCGGATCTCGGACGACGTCACGATCATGCGCGATGGTACCTGGGTGGCGACCCGCGCGGCAAAAGAGCTGACGATGGAAGAGATCATCCGGCTGATGGTCGGGCGCGAGCTGACCAATCGGTTCCCGCCCAAAACCAACAAACCCGGCGAAGTAATTCTGGAGGTCGAGCATCTGCAAGGGCGGTACACCCGGCTCAAGGATGCATCGTTCAGCCTGCATAAAGGGGAGATCCTCGGGATCGCGGGTCTGGACGGTTCGGGACGTACCGAAGTGCTGGAAAACCTGTTCGGGGTGATGACCAAGGAGAATGGCAGCACGATCCGCCTGCATGGCAAAGAGATTTTCAACCACTCCCCGCAGGAGTCGATCAAAAACGGGTTTGCCCTGCTGACCGAGGAGCGGCGCGCGACCGGCATCTTCGGCATCCGGGATATTCTGGAAAACACCGTCATCTCTAACCTGAAAAGCTATCTGATGGCCGGTATCTGCCTGAACGACAAAAAAATGGCAGAGGACACCGACTGGGCGATCAAGGCGATGCATATTAAGACGCCCAGTCAGAAAACCCAGATCCGCTCCCTCTCGGGCGGCAACCAGCAGAAGGTGATTATTGGCCGCTGGCTGCTGACCAAACCGGAGGTGCTTTTGCTGGATGAACCGACGCGCGGTATTGACGTCGGGGCAAAGTATGAAATCTATCAGCTCATCATCGACCTTGCGAACGAGGGCAAGGGGGTTATCATGGTATCCTCCGAAATGCCGGAGCTGCTCGGCGTCTGTGACCGGATTCTGGTCATGTCGGGCGGGCAGGTGGCCGGTGAGGTGGATGCGAAAAACACCAGTCAGGAGGAGATCCTGACGCTGGCTGCGAAATATGTATAGGAGGGGGATGCACCATGAGTAACAATCCCGGAAAAGCGATCGCAAAACAGCCGTGGGATGCCAAACGGGTCGGCAACCTGCTGTTGAACAATGCCCTGTTTATCCTGATGTTTATTGCGATTATTTATATCGCGATCCGCAACCCGAACTTCATCAAACCGGCTTCGCTCATCAACATCATCGCGCAGACTGCGGCTTATCTGCCGGTGGCGCTGGGCGTTGCAGGTTGTATCGTGCTCACCGGTACCGACCTTTCAGCGGGCCGTATCGTTGGCCTGACCGCCTGTGTCTCGGCTTCCCTGCTTCAGGCAGTGGGCGGTGCGAACAAGATGTGGCCCAACATCGGCACCCTGCCGATTCCAGTGGTCATCCTGATCGCGATTCTGATTGGCGCGGCGTTTGGCGCGTTCAACGGTTTCTTTGTTGCAAAGTTTAAGCTCCACCCGTTCATCGTGACCCTCGGCACCCAGCTGATCGTATATACCCTGCTGCTGCTCTATGTCAAGATGGGCAACAACAATGGTATGGCGATTTCGGGTCTGGACGATTCCTATAAGACCTTTATCACCGGCTCGCTCTTCTCGATTGCGGGAACCCCGATTCCCAACTATATCTGGATCGCAGTTTTCCTCACCGCGCTGATGTGGTTCATCTGGAACAAGACCACCTTTGGTAAAAACATGTTTGCGCTCGGTGCGAACGAGGAAGCGGCCCGCGTTTCGGGTGTCAATGTCATCATGACCACCATCATGGTCTTTGCGCTGGCAGGTGCGATGTACAGTATCACCGGCTTTATCGAGGGCGCACGTGTCGCGTCCAATACCGCGAACACCGGCTTCAACTATGAGCTGGATGCGATCGCGGCCTGCGTCATCGGCGGCGTCTCGTTCGTCGGCGGTATCGGTAAAATCCGCGGCATCGTGATCGGCGTCCTGCTGCTCAGACTGATTTTCATCGGCCTGAACATGATCGGTATTAACCAGGATCTGCAGTACCTCATCAAGGGCGGCATCATCCTCTTCGCCTGTGCACTTGACATGCGGAAATATCTGGTCAAAAAATAAAATTCCCTGTTCTTCAAAAGCCCGTTGCTGGTTTCCAGCAGCGGGCTTTTGCCATTTCGCGAAATTTACATTGCGTAAAACTTTTAAACGCAAAGCAGGCTCTTGGGGTATGGCATCTAAAGCGGATTTGTAGTATAATCGAAGTATTTCAAAGAATGAAAAAGGGGGACAGGTATGCAGCCCTACCGCGTACTTCTGGTGGATGACGAAGAGGACATCCGGGTCGGCATCAGCCGCAAGATGGACTGGGAATCGCTTGGCTTCTCGCTGGTCGGGGAGGCAGAAAACGGACAGGAAGCCCTTGAACTGGCGGAACAGCTCCGCCCGGATGTTGTTCTGACCGACATCCGGATGCCGTTTATGGATGGACTGGAACTCTGCCGCATCCTGACCCGGAGCCTTCCGGCAGCCAGATTTGTGCTGTTTTCCGGCTTTGACGACTTTGAATATGCAAAACAGGCGATCCAGATGAACGTCTTTGAATACATTCTCAAGCCGATCAGCGCACAGGAGCTTTCGGAGGTACTGGACAGGCTGAAAAAGCAGCTCGACGCGCATCGCGCAGAGGTCCAGAACCTGGAAACCCTCCGGAGGCAGTACGAGGAATCGCTCCCGATCCTGCGTGAATTGTTCTATACCCAGCTGCTGGACGGGCGCATCCGCGCAGAACAGGCAGCAGCCCGCGCGGCGCGCTACGACATCGACCTCAGCGGCTGTGCGTGGACGGTTGGTATGGCGCAGTTTGACAGCCCGGACGAGCGCGGGGAACTGCTTGCCCTCTCGGTGCGGGCATTCCTTGAGGACAACCTGTATGCGCAGCAGGGCTGTACCTGCCGGGCGTTCCTCTATGGGGATTCGGTCGCGCTGCTGGCGGGGTTCGACCACAGCCCGCAGATGTACCGTCTGACCGAGGAGGTCAACCGGGTCTGCAAGCTGGCAAAAAGTTATCTGAACCTCACCCTGACGGTGGGGGTCGGCCTGCCCTGCACCGCAATCGGGGAAATCCCGCTCGCGGCTGCGGGCGCACGCAGCGCGCTCGACTACCGGGTGTTGGTGGGCGCCGGGCGCGCGATTTACATCGGGGACCTGGAACCGGACAGCGGGACAGCGTCCACCTTTGACGAGAACGACGAGCGGGAGCTGGTCGGGGCGGTCAAACTCGGCACGCCGGAGGAGGTACGCGCGGTGGTGAGCCGTCTGGCGGGCAAAATCCGCGAGGCCGGGCTGGCGCTCCCGCAGTGCCACCTGTTTTTTCTCGAGCTCTTCACCAGCCTGCTGCGCCTGACCCGTGGAGCGGGGCTGGAGATGGAGTCGGTTTTTGGCGAGGGGTTTACCGGCGCGGTACAGATCACCGATTTTGATTCGATTGAGGAGCTGGAAAACTGGTGCGTTGACCGGTGCCTGCGCATCCATGAGCTGCTCGGCCGGCGCAGGACCGATTCCACAGGCCGTACGGTCGAGAAAGCCAAGGCGTTTATCGAAGGCCACTATGCGGAAACCGACCTTTCGGTCGAAACCCTCTGCGCCTATCTGCACCTGAGTCCCGCCTACTTTTCGACCCTGTTCAAGCGGGAAACCGACATGAGCTTTACCGCCTATGTGACACAGGTGCGGATGGAACACGCGGCCGACCTGCTGCGCAACAGCGAGGACAAAACCTATCTGATCGCGGAAAAGACAGGGTATCTGGACCCGAACTATTTCAGCTATGTCTTTAAAAAACATTTTGGCCTGTCTCCGACCAGATTCCGCGGTGGGTGATATGGTCAGCATACTGGAAAACAGGTACCTGTTTTCAGTGGCGGGCTTTTACACGCCATCACACAGCGTGTGCCTGATGCGGGATGGAAGCTGCTGCAGGCGGCTTTCTATGGCAGGATCGCCGCAGGCTGGAAAAGGGTCAGGAGGGTTCTTTTTCAGCGTTTTCATGATATGCCGGAAAAGGGGGAAGAGAAAATGCGCAGGCTGATCGGCCGGATGGTGGAGCGGTGGCGGAGCTTTTACCGCAGATCGAGCATCCAGATGATCCTTTCCCTCTCGTTTACAGCGGTCGCGGTGACTGGCATGGTCTTTCTTGGCCTGTCGCTGTTCCTGCGGTTTTCGGTTTCGACCAACCATCAGCTCGCCGAGAGCAGCGAGCGGGTGATGGCGCAGGTCAACCTGCACCTCGATTCCTACCTGCGCAGCATGATGCGGATGTCGGATACGGCCTATTACCGGGTCATCAAGCGGATAGACCTGGAGACCGACACGATTGATACCGAGCTGAACCTGCTCTACGAGGGGAACCGGGACATGTTGGTGTCGATTGCGGTTTTTTCTCAAAAGGGGGAGCTGGTTTCGGTTGCCCCTCTTTCCACCCTGAAAAACAGCATTTCCCCGCAGTGGCAGGAGTGGTTCCTCTCCGCGCAGGGAAAGATCGAGAACCTGCATTTTTCCACCCCGCATGTTCAGAACCTGTTTGAAGACCCGGATTATCGCTACCGGTGGGTGGTGTCGCTCAGCCGGCAGGTCGGACTGACCCGCGGCGGCCGGACCGAGAGCGGGGTGCTGCTGGTGGATATGAACTTTGGCGGGATCGAGCAGATCTGTAAGGATGTGGAGCTTTCTCCCTCGGGAGGGTACCTCTACCTGATCGACGGAAACGGCGAGATCATCTACCATCCGCGTCAGCAGCTGATCTATTCGGACCTGCTGGAGGAAAACAATCTCCAGGCTGCACAGTATCCGGATGGCAGCCACGAAGAACTGTTCCAAGGCAGGCAGCGGCAGGTGATCGTCCGGACGGTGGGGTATACCGGCTGGAAACTGGTCGGTGTGGTACCGCTCGACGGGATGCTGGACGACTATGACCAGCTGTTCCTCTTTGCATTGTTTGTGGTGCTTTTCTCGGTCTTTCTGCTTGCGTTTATCAATCTGCGTCTGTCCGAGGGCATTTCGGTGCCGATCAAGGCGCTCGACCGGTCGGTCAAAGAGCTGGAAGCCGGAAGCACCGAAGTGGATTTCAATGTCAGCGGCCCGTATGAGATCGAGCACCTTGGCCGCTCGATCGACTCACTGGTCTCGACCATGCACCATCTGATGGACGACATCATTGAACAGGAGCAGCAGAAACGCCGGAGCGAACTGGATGTGCTCCATTCCCAGATCAACCCGCATTTCCTCTATAATACGCTGGATTCGGTGATCTGGATGACCGAAAATGGGCGGACTGACGAGTCGGTCCGGATGGTGACCTCCCTCGCGCGGCTGTTCCGGATTTCGTTAAGCAAGGGAAAAATGATTATCCCGGTTGCGGATGAGCTGGAACATGCCCGGCACTACCTCACCATCCAGCAGATGCGGTACAAAAACCGGTTCACCGCCCGGATTTCGGCTGAGGACGGCGTACCGGCGCTTTATACGATCAAACTGGTGGTCCAGCCGATTCTGGAAAACGCGATCTACCACGGGATGGCCTATGCGGACGGGGAAGGCGAAATCCTGATCCATGCCTTTCTGGAAAACGGCGACCTGGTGATCGAGGTGGCGGATAACGGGCCGGGTATGCCAAAGGAACTGGCTGACCGTCTGCTGGACCAGGAGTACAGCCCGCCGGGGTCCAAAGGTTCGGGAATCGGCCTGCGAAATGTCCACCAGCGCATCCGGCTGACCTTCGGGGAGCCGTACGGTGTGACCATCCAGAGCGAGCCGGACAACGGGACTGTTGTCCGTATCCGGGTTCCGGCGCTCAAAACGCCCGATGCAGGAACGGGGAAAGGGGAAGCCGGATGAAACGCAGACATATCTTTCAGATGGGAGTGCTCTCCCTGTTCGGGATGGGGGTGCTGCTCTCAATGGTTGCATTCGATCCGCCCGGCCTGCACCGGAAACAGGAACTTTTGTCTCTTTCCGTCATCCTTCGGGGGGCCGACAGTGCCAGCTGGCCGGCGCGGCAGGGTATGGAACAGGCGGCGGTCGATCTGGGCGCGGAGCTGCGTTTTCTGGCGCTCGACCGCCCCAACCATGCGGGCGAACAGAGCAGCCTGCTTGCGCGTGAAGTGGAAGGCGGCGCCGACGGGATCATATTGGTGCCAGCGGATACCGAAGCACTCTCGGGCGATGTGCGGCGGGCAGCGGCAGAAACCACAGTTGTGACGATCGAATCGGATATGTCTGCCAGCGGGGCGGTTGCCTGTATTTCGGCGGACAACGCCGCACTGGGGGAAGCGCTGGGGCGTGCCGCGATCAACGGGGTGCCGCTCGGCGGGACGGTCCTGCTGCTCGACAGCGTTCCAGGCAGTTCAGGTATGGCACAGCGCCTGTCACAGGCCGCACGCATCCTGGAGGAAAATGGGAGGCGGGCGGAAGCGCTCGGTATCCCGGACGCACACGACCTGGGCGAGTTTCTGTCAGAGAGGTACCGCACCGACCCGCCCGATGCAGTGGTTGCCTTTGATTCGGAAACGCTCGAATCTGCGGCGCGGCTGGCGCGGGAGTTTGAAAAGCCGCCGCTGCTTTATGGGATGGGCGGCACCAATGTGGTGGTCTCGGGCCTTGAACGCGGGGAGATCATGGCGATCGCCTCCCAGAATGAGTTCGCGGCCGGGTATCTGGCGGTCGAAGCAGCGGCACAGGCGGCGCGGGATGCGCCGCAGCAGGCGGTGGAGCCGCTGCCCTTTCTGATTTCCCGGCAGGAGAATATGTATGATTCCAACCATGAAAAGCTGCTCTTCCCGGTCACGCGGTAGGAGCCATGCAGAGGTGACAGCAATGAACCATTCATTTTTGAGAAGGATGGCCCTGCTGGCGGCAATCGGTTTTTGCTGTCTGGCCGGGTGCGCGGAGGAAGAACCGGAAACGGTACGGATCGGCGTGGCGCTCTACCAGCAGGATGACACCTTCCTTTCAACCATTGTTCAGAATCTCGAACAGCAGGCGAAAGAGCGGGAAACAGCGGACCGAAAGCTCAACCTGAATATTGCGGATGGGCGGGGCAGCCAGGCGGCGCAGAATGAACAGATTGAGCGTTTTCTGAAGCAGGGCTATGATGTGGTCTGCGTCAACATCGTGGACCGTACCGCGGCCGCAGTGCTGATCGATAAGGCGCGTGCATCCAACGTGCCGCTGATCTTTTTCAACCGGGAGCCGGTGGAAGAAGACCTGATGCGGTGGGATAAAGTGTTTTATGTCGGGTCGGATGCGGAGCAGTCGGGGCTGCTTCAGGGCGGAATCGTGCGGGATGTGTGGAAGGCTGACCGCGGCCTGATCGACCGCAACGGGGACGGCCTTCTCCAATATGTGATGCTGGAAGGGGAGCCGGGGCATCAGGACACGCTGCTGCGCACCGAAAACAGTATCAAAGCGCTGACCAAAGCATGGGTGCCGGTCGAGAAGCTCGCGAACGATTCCGCAAACTGGCAGCGCGGGCAGGCGCATACCCGGATGGCCCAGTGGCTCAAACAGATCGGGCAGCAGGTCGAAGTGGTGTTTGCCAACAACGACGACATGGCGCTCGGCGCGATTGACGCCTGCTTTGAGGCGGGAATGTCGGAGGATCAGCTCCCGTTTGTCGTGGGGGTGGATGCGACGCCGCCCGCTTTGGAAGCGATCGCAGAGGGGACCCTCAAGGGGACGGTGCGCAACAATGCATCGGCGCAGGCGTCCGCGATGCTCGATCTCGCCTGCGCACTCTCCGCCGGGGAAGGGCTCAACGGGATAGAAGGGCTGAAAAATGGGAAATATATCCGGACAGAATACGCCGTGGTGACCCCCGAAAACCTGGATGAGTTCCTCCCTTAGAACCTGTTTCGTAATTCTTTATGCAAGGGGGCTTAACGCCAAAATATATCTGACCGTGGATGCGCATGGTAGCGGAGCCGATTGACCATATCGACGTGTACCATGCGGAAAAGCAGGACGGCGTTACCACCCAGCATATCACCATCTATTACAACTGTATCGGCGCTTTCTCCGTCCCTGACCGCCGGAAAATCCCGTTTGCGGAGATCACCATGGGAACGAGAAAAGGAGTAGCCGTCAGCTACTCCCCGGAGCGGATTGCCATATAGGATTTTGAGCAAAAATAATGCGGAGTGTCCCACAAGGATACTCAAATCCTATAAGGACACTCCGCATGGTCCGAATAGCGGGACTTGAACCCACGGCCTCTACCACCCCAAGGTAGCGCGCTACCAAACTGCGCCATATCCGGAGAAAAGCTGTGATACAGCTTTCTTATATTACCATAATTATTTAAAAAAATCAAGAGGAAGTATGGGGAACAAACTATACAAATAGAAGGTAGATAATATGTATATATTTATCTATATTGTTTATTCTAAAAAAATGAAATTAAAAATCAAAGAAAAAATGAGAATTTCAACGTTTATTTAAGAATAAGAGAGATATTCTAAATAAAAATCTAAAAATGAGAATATTTGTAGAAAAAAAGAAGGAAAATCGAGAAAAATACTTGACAATATAGGCAGTAATTGCTATATTGTGTATGCAGTTTTTGCATCTGCAATTCAAAATCGATGACAATTTACCACCTAATAACGGGCGAGACTGGTGTCAACGGTTTCGCTGCGATTAGGACCGTCAAATCTGAAGGGCGGTCTAAAACCTTTTGCGGGTAAGTGGTAAGAAATCATCGGGGGTCGTAAAGACGGCCTAAATTCCGCAAAGGGGGATGCATAAATGAAAGAAAGCAATATTGTAAGCCTGAGAGACATTTCGGTCGATTTTGATGGGGAACCCATTCTCGTCGGATTGGATCTCGACATCCGTGACAAGGAGTTCGTTACCCTGCTTGGCCCGTCCGGCTGTGGAAAGACCACAACCCTCCGGACGATCGGTGGATTTGTCCATCCCAAGTCGGGTGACGTTTTTTTTGACGGACTTCGGATCAACGACCTGCCGCCGCATAAACGGAATGTCAATACAGTGTTCCAACGCTATGCGCTGTTTCCGCATCTGAATGTGTTTGAAAATGTTGAGTTTGGGCTGAAGCTGCGCAAGGTACCGGAAAATGAACGGAAAGCCCGTGTACAGGAGATGCTGGAGCTGGTAAACCTTGCGGGGTATGACCGCCGCAACATCCACCAGCTTTCGGGCGGACAGCAGCAGAGGATCGCGATTGCACGCGCGCTGGTCAACCATCCGCGGGTACTGCTGCTGGATGAACCGTTGGGGGCGTTGGACCTCAAGCTGCGCAAGGAGATGCAGATTGAGCTGAAACGGATACAGCAGACGCTTGAAATCACCTTCATTTATGTGACCCATGACCAGGAGGAAGCGCTCACCATGTCGGATACCGTCGTTGTTATGAATGATGGGGACATCCAGCAGGTGGGAAGTCCGCAGGATATTTATAATGAACCGAAGAATGCGTTTGTCGCTGATTTTATCGGAGAGAGCAATATTCTGGACGGAGTGATGTTTGAGGACTGCCTGGTGGAGTTTGCGGGCAGGAAGTTCGACTGTGTGGACAAGGGGTTCGGCAAACTCGAGCGGGTGGATGTTGTGATCCGCCCGGAGGACATCAAGGTGATTGACCCGGAGAATGCCCCCTTGAGCGGCATGGTAGAATCGGTGATCTTCAAAGGGGTACACTACGAGATGATTGTGGACGCGCATGGTTATAAATGGATGATCCATTCAACCAGAAGTGAGCAGCCCGGCGCGTTTATTGGAATGGAGGTTGCACCGTTCGACATCCATATCATGCGGAAGATGGAGGTGGAATGATGAAAACAAGAGCTACCGCCATCCCATACCTGCTCTGGATGGTTATTTTCATTCTGGTTCCGCTTCTTCTGGTCGCCTACTATGCGGTTACTACCCCCGATGGGGCTTTTACCATCGACTATATCTCTCAGGTGGGGGAATACACCCCGGTTTTGGTGCGGTCGGTCTGGCTGGCGTTTATTGCTACGGTTCTCTGCCTGTTGATCGCCTATCCTCTGGCTTTTATCATCTCCCGCAAAAGCGGTTCCGGGCAGCGCACGATGGTAATGCTGGTCATGCTGCCGATGTGGATGAACTTTCTGCTCCGCACCTACGCATGGATGACCATTCTGGAAAAGAACGGCCTGATCAACCGGTTCCTTGCACAGTTCGGAATCGGCCCGCTCGAGATGATCAACACGCAGGGCGCGGTTGTACTCGGCATGGTATACAACTATCTCCCGTTCATGATCCTGCCGCTCTACTCGGTAATGACCAAGATTCCCAATGCATTGATTGAGGCGGCACAGGATCTCGGCTGCAACGGGGTCCAGGTGCTTATCAGGGTGCTGCTGCCCCTCACCTTGCCCGGGATATCAACCGGGATTATCCAGGTGTTTGTGCCGTCGGTCTCCACCTTTATCATCTCCCGGATGCTGGGCGGCGGCGGGAACCTTCTGATTGGGGATCTGATTGACCTGCAATTTCTGGGCAATGCCTATAACCCCAACCTGGGTGCAGCAATCTCCCTTGTGCTGATGGTGATGATCCTGCTCTGTATGAGCATCACCAACCAGTTTGGCGACGAAGAGAAGGGGGAGATGCTGAAATGAAATGGCTTTCCAAATCCTATGTTTGGGTCACAATGGCGTTTCTCTATGCCCCGATTGCGGTTTTGATCGTCTTTTCGTTCAACCAGTCCAAATCGCGCGGCGCATGGACCGGTTTTACATTAAACTGGTACCGCAGGCTGTTCACGAATGAAGTCATTATCAATTCGCTGATTAACACGCTGATTATCGCGGTGATCTCCTCGATCATTGCGACAGTGATCGGCACCCTTGCCGCCATCGGCATCGTCAATATGAAGCGGTGGCAGCGCAGCCTGATTATGAATATCACCTATATGCCGGTCATCAACCCGGAAATCATCATCGGCGTTTCGCTGATGCTGCTTTTCGTCTGGGTGAAGTCGATCGGCCTCCAGATCGAGTTCGGGTTTGTGACGCTGATCCTCGCGCATGTGACCTTTAACATCCCGTATGTGATCCTGAATGTCATGCCCAAGCTGCGGCAGATGGACATGTATGTCTACGAGGCGGCGCAGGACCTCGGGTGCAGCCCGTCACAGGCATTTTTCAAGGTGGTGATCCCCGAAATCCTGCCCGGCATCCTGTCCGGATTTCTGATGGCGTTCACCTACTCGCTCGACGATTTTATCATCAGCTATTTCGTGGCGGGCGCGACCTCCCAGACCCTTCCAATCACCATCTTTGCGATGACCCGCCGCAAGGTCAGCCCCGAAATCAACGCGCTTTCCGCCATCATCTTTATGGTGGTGCTCACTGTGCTTCTGCTGGTCAACCTCCATGACACCCGCATTGAGCGTGAAAACCAGCGGGGCAGAAGGGGGATGGGGATATGAAAAAGATGATCTGCCTTTTCTGCACCGCGGTGCTGTTGCTGACGGGTGCCGCTCTGCCGGTTTCGGCGGAGGTACAGGTCGGGGATACGGGTTACTACACCCGGTTTCAGGGACAGGGAAAGTCGATCAATGTCCATAACTGGGGGGAGTATATCTCTGACGGGTCGGACGACAGCCTGGCCGTGATCTCCGAGTTTGAGCAGCTGACCGGCATCAAGGTCAACTATACGACCTTTTCCACCAACGAGGAGGTCTATGCGCGCCTGCGCAACGGCGGCGCAAGCTATGACGTCATTGTGCCGAGCGATTACATGATCGCCCGGATGATCCGGGAAGGGATGCTCGAAAAGCTCGATTTTGACAATATTCCCAACTTTGAAAACATCAGCAGCGATTTCCGAAACCTGGTGTACGACCCGTCCAACGAATATTCTGTGCCCTATACATGGGGAACGATTGGCGTGATCTATAACAAGACGGTGGTGGACGAGGAGGACATCGGTGGATGGGACCTGCTCTGGAACCAGAAATATCTCGGCGACATCCTGATGTTTTCCAATCCGCGGGACGACTTCGGAATCGCGCTCAAACGGCTCGGCTACCCGATGAATCCTCAGAACACCCAGCATCTTTCCGAGGCGCTCGAGCTGCTCAAGGAACAGAAGATGCTGGTACAGGCATATGTGATGGACGAGATTTTCGACAAGATGATCGGCGGAGAAGCGGCGATTGCGCCCTATTATGCGGGGGATGCCATTACGATGATGGCGGACAACGAGGACCTTGGGTATTTCGTCCCGGAGGAGGGGACCAACCGGTTTGTGGATGCGCTTGTCATTCCCAAAGGCTCCCGGGAAAAGGAGTGCGCGGAAATGTTCATCAACTTTATGCTCGAAGCCGAAGTGGGGGCGGCGAATGCCGAGTATATCGGTTACAGCTCCCCCAACACCGCTGCGCTGGCGATCCTCCCGGAGGAGGTGACAGGAAACCCGGTTGCCTATCCATCGGAAGAGGTGATCTCAAAGACCGAGCTGTGGGTGGATCTCCCGTCCGAGATGAACCTCGCGGTCGATCAGGCGTGGACCGAGCTGCTCTCGGCGGACGAGGAATACAGCCGCTGGCTGATCCCGGCATTCATGCTGATCTGCATTGCGGTTTCGGTGGGACTGAATATCTCCCGTTCCTACCGTAAAAAGAGGTATGGAAAATAACAAAACAACAGCGCCCCTCACAGGCGCAAAAAAAGGGCTGGACGCATCTGCATCCAGCCCTTTGTCAGGATTCCGACGGTTAGCAGCCGCAGCCACAACCGCAGTTATTTGTGTAAGGGGTCGCACAGCCGTTGTTGCAGCAGCCACATCCATTGTTGCAGCAGCCATTGCCTTCGTTGTTGCAGCAGCCGTTGCAGCCACAACCGTTGTTGCAGCAGCCATTGTTCGCAAGACCGAACCCACTGCCGCTGCCGCCCCAGCCGAAGATAATGATGATGAGGATAATGATCCAGAAGTAGTTGCCGCCGAAATTGTTATTGCATCCCATGAAGAATGACCTCCTAATTGTGATTTCAACTTATACTATGTCAGAGGCCCGGATTGGGTTACAGCCCGCAATTTACCGGCAGGCGAATAGAGCGGAGCACATCTGCCAATATTATGAGCGTAAGTCGCATACAGATATTTGTGGGGTGATCTTTTGTTTAAATTCAACGGCTTTACGCCAAAGGCGAACGCCGCGATCAACTGTGCGATTGAGGAAGCCTCCGCGCTGGGGCACACCTATATCGGGAGCGAACATCTGCTGCTGGGGCTGCTCGTAGAAGGCAGCGGGGTGGCCTACACCGTACTGCTGAAATGTGATGTCACCGCCGACAAGGTGCGGGAACTGCTGATCAAGACAGTGGGACGCGGGATACAGTCGGTGCTTTCCCCATCCGACATCACGCCGCGGTGTAAGCGGATCCTCGAGCAGGCGCTGATGCAGACCCGGATGAGCGGCGTGCAGGCGGCTGGCACCGAGCATATCCTCATCAACCTCCTCAAGGAGAGTGAGAGCTATGCGGTGCGGTTTTTGCGGCAGCTCTCGATCGACCCGGAATCGGTGGTCAAACAGCTCACCGAGTTCACCCAGATGATCGGTGCGGACCTCACAGGAATGAAAAAAGCTGCGCCTGTTCGTGCGAAGCCGGCGGTCAAGACCCCTCTGCTCGATAAGTACAGCCGGGACCTGACCGAACTGGCGCGTCAGGGCAGGCTGGACCCGGTGGTTGGCCGGGAGAAGGAGATCGAACGGGTGCTCCAGATTCTCACCCGGCGCACCAAGAACAACCCCTGCCTGATCGGGGAAGCCGGGGTGGGAAAAACGGCGGTGGCCGAAGGGATTGCCCGGCGGATCGTGGAGCTGAAGGTACCGCCTCAGCTGCAGAACAAGCGGTTTGCCGCGCTCGACCTGACCGCGATGGTTGCAGGGACCAAATACCGGGGGGATTTTGAAGAGCGGATCAAAAACACGATCGACGAGGTGGTGGCGGCAGGGAATGTGATCCTCTTTATCGACGAGCTGCACACCATCATCGGCACCGGCGCGGCAGAGGGCGCGGTGGACGCGGCAAATATCCTGAAACCCCAGCTCGCGCGCGGGGAATTCCAACTGGTTGGTGCGACCACGATTGACGAATACCGGAAGTTTATCGAGAAGGACAGCGCACTCGAACGACGGTTCCAGAGCGTGATGGTTGAGGAACCCTCCGAGGAGGACGCGGTGGAGATCATCAAAGGGCTGCGGGAGCGGTACGAGAACCACCACAAGATGCGGATTTCGGATGAGGCGATCCAGGCAGCGGTTTCCCTCTCGGCGCGGTATATCGCGGACCGCCGCCTGCCCGACAAAGCGATTGACCTGATCGACGAGGCGTGCTCCCGCGCAAAGATGCACGCGGCCGGCAATCCGGGGAGCCTGCGCGAGCTGGAGCAGAAGCTGGATGCGCTCAAATCCGAGAAGGAAAGCGCGATTACAACGCAGGATTTCGAGTTTGCCGCCAGCATCCGGGACCGGGAGTCCGAGCTGAAAAACCGGATCAAACGCCTGCAAAAGGGGTGGGATGGTCCGGGAGGGGACGGCGGGCTCTGCCTTTCTTCGGACGAGATCGCAGTATTGGTATCGGACATGACCGGCGTGGATGTGACCCGCCTGACCGAAGAGCAGAGCGAACGCCTGCTCCACCTCGAGGAATCCCTTCATGAGATGGTGGTCGGGCAGGAACAGGCGGTGCACGCAGTCGCAAGCGCGATCCGCCGGTCCCGGGTCGGCCTGCACGACCCCGCGCGGCCGCTCGGTTCGTTCATCTTCCTCGGCCCGACCGGCGTGGGCAAAACCGAGCTTTGCAAGGCGCTGGCCAAGTGCATGTTCGGCGACCCCCACTCAATGATCCGGCTGGACATGTCCGAATATATGGAGAAACACGCGGTTTCCAAGCTGGTCGGACCGCCTCCTGGATACGTCGGCTATGAAGAGGGCGGACAGCTTACCGAGAAGGTGCGCCGCAGGCCCTATTCGGTGCTTCTCTTCGACGAGATCGAAAAGGCGCACCCGGATTTCTTCAATATGCTCCTGCAAATCCTTGAGGATGGGATGCTGACCGATTCGCAGGGCAGGCGGGTGAGCTTTAAAAACACGATCATCATTATGACCTCGAATGTCGGCGCACGCCTGCTCAGTGAACAGAAAAGCCTTGGGTTTTCACAGGGCGGAGAGGGCCGGGAGGCGGTGGAGAAACAGCAGGAGCTGGTGCGCAGGATGATGATTGGGGAGCTGAAAAAGGAGTTTAAACCCGAGTTTCTCAACCGTGTGGATGAGATCATCGTTTTCCACAAACTGAGCCGGTCGGAAATCCATAAGATTGCCGATAACATGCTCGACGGGCTAAAGACCCGGCTGGCAGGGCTGTCGATCGAGATCCAGTTCACACCGTCCGCGACCGAACGGATCTCAACCGATGGATTCGACCCTGTTTACGGGGCGAGGCCGCTGCGCCGGGCGATTCAGGCGAAGATCGAGGATAAACTCGCGGATGAAATGCTGCATGGCACGATCAAGGCGGGGGATAAGATCATCTGCACCTGGGAGAATGAACAATTTACCTTTTCCTGATTGATGAATGCGGCGGAATATGGTACAATCCAATCATGACAGGTTCTTAGAAAAGGAAGGATTGCAATGATTGGAAAGACCAAAGAGATCAGTGTAACAGTGGACCGGGAGAAACTTGCCTGCACCGTGGGGAGCGGGAGCCTGGAGGTGTTCGCAACCCCGATGATGATTGCCGCGATGGAGCAGGCCGCCTGCACGCTTTTGCAGGAGTTCCTGGAGGAGGGGCAGACCTCGGTGGGAACCATGATGCATGTCGCACATTCAGCGGCGACCCCGCTCGGGATGCAGGTGACAGCGGCCGCCACAATCACCGCACAGGAGGGACGCAAGGTAGAATTTGAGGTATCCGCGCGGGATGCGTGCGGGGAGATCGGGCGGGGGACCCATACGCGGTTTATCGTCGACGCAGCAAAATTCCTCTCCAAGACCAACGCGAAGCGGGAGGCGGCAGAGTGAAAACACTGGTGATCTTCGACCTGGATGGCACCCTGCTGAACACGCTTGACGATCTCGCGGCTGCGGCAAACCATGCGCTTGCGGAACAGGAGCTGCCGGTCCACCCGGTGGAACAGTACAAAACATTTGTCGGAGATGGGGTCTATAAGCTGATCGAGCGGATGACGCCGCCCGCCCAGCGGGCGGACACCGCGCTGGCCGCCCGTTTGAAGGAGGGGTTCGACCGTTATTATGCGGCACACGGCGAGGAACTGACCGCTCCCTATCCGGGCGTACTCGACACGCTTGACGCCCTGCGGGAACGCGGCGTGATCTGCGCGGTGCTTTCGAACAAACCACATGAATTTTCAGTCCCGCTCTGTAAGCGGTTTTTCGGCGACCGGCTCCGGTTCGTCCATGGGCAGCGGCAGGGGTATCCCCGCAAGCCCGACCGCAGGCTGGTGACCGAGCTGCTCGAACTGGCGGATGCCCAGCCGGAGGACTGCCTGTATGTCGGGGACTCCGGGGTGGATATGCAGACCGCCAAAAATGCGGGTGTATTCGCGGTCGGTGCACTCTGGGGCTTCCGCACCCGGGAGGAACTGGAACAGGCCGGTGCGGATACGTTTGCCGGGTCGATTGAAGAAATCCTGCATCTGCTCTGACCGGGCCGGCACATTGAAAAACAAGGGCTTCCATGGTTCAAGCGGTATTTTCTGGGAGACGCTTGACAAACGCTGCGTGATGGTGTAGAATAACCCCAATATCTGAACAAAGGCAGGGAGAGGGACGGCAGGTTCCGGATTCCGTTTACAGAGAGCCGGTGGTTGGTGGAAACCGGCAGCGGAGGGGATTTTGTTTATCACCCTTGAGCCGGGCACTCAAAACGGTTGTGAGTAGGTGTCTCCGCTGGACAGCGTTACAGGTCAGGAGCTTGTTGGAGCTCTGATGAGAGGCGCAGATCTGCGCAATGCGGGTGGTACCGCGGGTATGTTTGGTAAAAACAGGCTCGTCCCAGTGTTGGGGCGGGCCTTTTTGTTTTGTTCAGAGAAGATTTTTTTTGGAGGGATCGACCATGCAGGATCAGATTTTGGAAATTGCACAGCGAATCCGCACCTTGCGGGAGATTATGGAGTTCACCCCGGCGGAGATGGCGCGGGCAGCGAGCGTCACCGAGGCGGAGTACCAGGAATATGAGGCGGGGAACAAGGATTTCAGCTTTACCTTCCTCTATAACTGCGCGCAGAAGTTCGGGGTGGACATCATTGAACTGCTGACCGGTGAAACCCCGCGGCTGTCCTTTTATTCGATCGTCCGCAAGGGCGAGGGACTGAACATCGAGCGCCGCAAAGGGTTCACCTATCAACATATGGCCTACCGGTTCCAGGACAAGACGGCCGAACCGTTCCTTGTCACCGCGCCCTATTTTGCGGAGGAGCAGGACCAGCCGATCCATCTGTCCCGGCATCCGGGGCAGGAGTTTGATTACATCATCAAAGGACAGCTCAAAGTGCAGATGGAGGGGCACACCGAATATCTGCATGAGGGCGACGCCATCTACTATGATTCGGGCCACGGCCACGGGATGATCGCGACCGGCGGGGAAGAATGCGTATTTCTGGCAATCGTGATGAAGGACGAAGAAGAAAAAGGGGAGTAACAGGATGGATATGGAACATTTTTACCAGCGCTTCTGCAAGGAGGGGTTCGACGAGAACGGAGTGCTCAGCTTTTTTGAGCCGCTTCCTGCGGACAATTTCAACTTTGCCTATGACGTGGTGGACGAGATCGCGCGGCTGGAGCCTGACCGCCGGGCAATGGTCTGGTGCAATGTCCCGGGTGAGGAGCGGGTATTCACCTTTGGCGAGATGAAACAGTATTCGGACAGGTGTGCCCAGATGCTGGCCAGACGAGGGGTCAAAAAGGGCGACAAGGTGCTCCTCGTGCTCAAGCGGCACTACGAATTCTGGTTTACCGTTCTCGCACTGCATAAGATCGGTGCGGTTGGCGTCCCGGCAACCAACCTGCTCACCACCAAGGACATCCTCTACCGGTTTGAAGCGGCGGGCATCACTGCCTGTGTCTGTTCGGGAGAATGCAGCATCACATCCTATGTTGATGAGGCCTGTCAGAAATATCAGGACATCGGCGCGAAATGGATTGTGCGCGGCTCTCGCGAAGGCTGGCTCTCCTATGACGAGGAGATGTCCCAGTGTGACGGGAACTGGGAACGGATAGAGACCTCCAAAGATGACCCGATGCTGCTCTATTTCACCTCCGGGACCACCGGCTTCCCCAAGATGGTGGTGCATAATATGGCTTATCCGCTGGGGCATATCGTAACAGCGCGTTACTGGCACAATGTCCACGCCGACGACCTGCATCTGACGGTTTCGGAGAGCGGCTGGATGAAATGTGTCTGGGGCAAGCTCTATGGACAGTGGCTCGCCGGTGCGTCGGTCTTTGTCTATGATTTTGATAAATTTGTCCCGTCCGACCTGCTGCATGTGATGGAGAAACACAAGGTCACCACCTTCTGTGCGCCGCCGACCGTCTACCGGTTCTTTATCAAAGAAGGGCTGGGGGAGTACAACCTTTCCAGCCTGCGTTATTCGACTACCGCCGGCGAAGCGCTCAACCCGGAGGTCTATAACCGCTGGTTCGAGTTCACCGGGCTCAAGCTGATGGAATCCTACGGCCAGACCGAAACAGTGGTGCAGACCGCCAACTTTGTTGGGACTACCCCCAAGCCCGGCTCCATGGGCAAGCCATCGCCGCTTTATGACATCCACCTGGTAGACGAGGATGGGAAGGATGTCCCGCGCGGCGCGGTGGGCGAGATTGTGATTAACACCGATAAACCGCATTATGCGCTGTTTTCCGGCTACTATCGGGACGAAGAGATCACCCGGCAGGCGTGGCATGACGGCTACTACCATACCGGGGATACCGCATGGATGGATGAGGATGGGTATTTCTGGTATGTCGGGCGGACGGACGACGTAATCAAGGCGTCGGGCTATCGGATCGGCCCGTTTGAGATCGAAAGCGTCCTGATGGAGCATCCCTCGGTGCTCGAGTGCGCGGTCACCGGCGCGCCTGACCCGATCCGCGGCACCGTTGTCAAGGCAACCATCGTTCTGACAAAGGCATATCAGCCGTCTGAAGCGTTGAAGAAAGAGCTGCAAACCTATGTAAAACGCCAGACCGCACCGTATAAATATCCGCGGATCGTCGAATTCGTTGATGAGCTGCCCAAAACCATCTCGGGTAAGATCCGCCGCACCGAAATTCGGGCGAAGGATCAGCAGAAATAAAACAGCAGAAACACAAAAGGCACGTAGTGGAAGATACACGTGCCTTTTTGCTGCCTGAAAATCAGGGCAGTCTTTCAAAAACGGAAGAGCTGAGATCGCCCGCCTGCTATCCGGAACATACCACTTCGTCAGAAACCATTCCGCTGTGTTTTTGCGGTCCGTTTTTTCAGTACCTTGAAGATATATGCGGCAATGATACGGAACCCGGAGGGTTTTTGTGCACTTTTGCAGGCTGTATGAATATAGTGGAAGAGATGCTTTCGGGAGGTGGACAGGTGAAACCGATCGTAATTCGAGTGAAAAAGAAAAAGCTGCGGGCGATCAAATTGGTTTTGGCAGGGGTGTTGGCGATGGTCCTTGTGCTGGTGATGGACAGCCGTCTCCGCCCGCTGATTACCATGATTGCCTCCTATCAGGCGAAACTCTCGGCGACCCGCTCGATCAACAATGCGGTCATCGAGGTGATCTCTAAGGAGGATGTGGTCTATAACAACATCATCAGTATGGTGCAGGACGAGAATGGCGAGATCGCCTCGATCGAAACCGACATGATTACCGTCAACCGGTTGAAATCCGAGATCACCAACCAGATTTCTGACCAGCTTCTGGAGGATTCCGACCGCGCAGTCCTGATCCCGATCGGTACGGTACTGGGCGGGCAGCTCTTTTCGGGACGCGGCCCCAACATGGAATTCCGCATCCTGCCGGCAGGATATGTCCACACCGAGATTTATAACAACTTCGAGTCCGCCGGGATCAACCAGACACTGCACCAGATCATGCTTTCGGTCGATGCGACGGTCAGCGCGGTTGCCCCGGTCTATACCACAACCACCGACATCACCACCAACTTCTGCATCGCCGAAACGGTGATTGTAGGCAAGGTGCCGCAGGCGTTCACCGACATCAACGGCGATAAATCCAGTCTGCTGAACATGAGGAATGATTATGCCGCGGAACCTCCGGCAGAGTCCCCTGCGGGGATTTCCTGATTGAGTGGCGGCCGGTCTGAGGAAAGCGAGAGGTCTGACAGGCGCAGCCTCTGGAAGGAACCCGTTCCTTTCGCCTCTGCTTTCTCAAGAGGTTCCCCATGTCCCAGTTTTGTGTCTTATGCGGGCGTCATCCAGATGATTTTTTTACCCAATTTGTGCGCAATCCCTTTTGCAGACGCTTGGAATGTGTTAAAATAGAAAACGTAGACCGAAGGCGGTCTAAGGGAGGGGCGTACATATGCGTTTCGATTGGAGAGAGCGGATTTTGGTTCCGGTGCGGGCAAACCTTGCCAGCTTCTGCCGATGGCTGATGGTTGCGGCGGCGGTTGGTTTGGTGGTCGGTGCGGCGGGAAGTACATTTTATTACCTGCTCCACTGGGTTACCGATCTTCGCACCAAACATGGATGGCTGGTTTGGCTGCTGCCATTTGGAGGGCTGCTGATCGTGGGCTGTTATCGGTTGAGCAAGGTGGAGACGCCCAAAGGGACCAATCTGGTGCTGGCAGCAGTGCGCTCGGGGGAGCCGCTGCCTGCGCGGATGGCGCCGCTGATTTTTGTTTCCACGGTCCTGACCCACCTGTTTGGCGGTTCCGCGGGACGCGAAGGGGCAGCGCTTCAGCTCGGCGGGAGCCTGGGAACACTGGTCGGACGGTGGCTCAAGCTGGATGACGACTGCAAAAAGATCGTGATTATGTGCGGGATGAGCGCGGGTTTTACAGCGCTGTTCGGTACGCCGGTTGCGGCGACGGTCTTTTCGATGGAGGTCATCAGCGTCGGGGTGATGTACTACGCGGCATTGGTGCCCTGCGTGGTTTCAGCGGTGGTTGCATATGCACTGGCGGGGCGCCTCGGCATACCGCCCGAAGCGCTTTCCATCCAGACGGTCCCGGCGTTTGCGCTTTCGACAGCATTGCGGGTACTGCTGCTGGGGGTGCTCTGCGCGGGGATCAGCGTGGTGATGTGCGCTGCGTTCCATCAGGCAAACCGGCTGTTCCGGCAGTACCTGCCCAACCAGTATTTGCGGGCATTTTCGGGAGGGGTCCTGGTGCTCCTGCTGATGCTGGTTTTCCAGACCCGGGACTACCTCGGCGCGGGGATGCCGGTCATCAAAGCCGCGATCACCGGGCAGGCACGTCCGGAAGCATTCCTTCTCAAAATCCTGTTCACCGCAATCACGCTCGGTGCGGGATTTAAGGGGGGAGAGATCGTCCCGTCGTTTTTTGTCGGCGCAACCGGCGGCTGTCTGATCGGGCGGATGATCGGCCTGGAACCCGGCTATGCGGCGGCGCTGGGAATGCTTTCGGTGTTCTGCGGAGTCACCAACTGCCCGATCACGGCGCTTGTGCTTGCGTTCGAGATCTTTGGGTTCGTTTCCCCAAAAGGGTTTCTGCTTGCACTCGCATCCAGTTATATGCTCTCTGGATATTACAGCCTGTACAGTGCACAGAAGATCATGTACAGCAAAATGCGCCCGAAGTACATCAACAAGCCGACCCATTGAAGGTTCCGCAGGGCTGCCGCCGCGTGTATGTAGTGGCAAAAACGTGCGAGGGTTGTCCGAAATAGGGTGAGGGTGGTGTACCGGAGGTCAGACCTGTTTTAGGATGCGGGCGGGGTTCCCGCCAACCACTACGTTGTCCGGCACATCCCGGATGACCACCGCGCCCGACGCAACCACCACATTGTTCCCGATCGTAACGCCGGGGTTGATAACCGCATGGCCGCCGATCCAGACATTGTTGCCAATCGTGACCGGCCGGGCAAATTCGCGCCCGGAGTTGCGGGCCTGCGGGTCGATCGGGTGGGTCGCGGTGTAGATGCCAACCTGCGGCGCGATCATGCAGTTGTCACCGATCGTGATGGGGGCGGCGTCGAGCATCACGCAGTCAAAGTTTGCGTAGAAGTTATCCCCCACCCAGATGTTGAAGCCGTAGTCGCATCGGAATCCCGGCTCGAGGTAGGGGTCTGCGCCTGCCGCCCCGAACAGTTCCCGGGTCAGCGCTTCGCGTTCCTCCCAGTGGCCCTCCTCCATCTGGTTGTATCGCCGGCAGAGCGCACGTGCACGCATTCGTGCGGCGAGCAGGACAGGGTCGCCAGGGGCATACAGTTCCCCGCGGATCATCTTTTCTTTTTCGGTCATGTGGAACACCTCGGTTTGTTTTTTTAAGGTTGTATAATCGACCCGCTTAAAAACAATCAGTTGTTTTTAAGCGGCAGGCAGAAGCCCGCCAGCACGCCGGACAGGCTCGGCCCGTGTATCGTCCTGGCCACAGCTATTATACCATATTCCGGCAGGAGACGCCATTGCTTTTGGTACAAAGATGCAGATTTGTTAGTTTGAGAACAGGAGTGTGTCAATATGGAGTTAGGCAATCGTACAAAAGAATTTGACGTTGTGGGGTTTGGAGAAATCATGCTGCGCCTTTCCCCAACCGGCTTGGAGCGGCTGTCCCAGTGTGAAACGCTCGAGAAGCGTCCGGGCGGCAGTGAGCTGAATGTGGTTTCGGGCATCTCGCTGCTTGGGCTGCGCACTGCGGTAATCACGAAGGTCCCGGACAACGATATGGGCAGATTTATCAAAAACAAGATCCGGTTTTATGGGGTCAGCGATGATTGCCTGATCTACGATCAATCAGATAAAAAACGCATCGGCATCTATTATTATGAAAGCGGAGCTTATCCGCGCAAGCCGGCGGTAATGTATGATCGCGCTTATTCGTCGATCAACAGCATCTCGATTGACGAGATCAACCCCGCCATCTATCAGGATACCCGCGTGTTCCACACCAGCGGGATTTCGCTCGCGTTAAGCCGGAACTGCCGGACCGCCGCAGTCGAGATGATCAAACAGTTCAAGGCTGGAGGCGCGGCGATTTCGTTTGATGTCAACTACCGCGCCAATCTCTGGGACGAGGAGGAAGCGCGCAAAACGATCTATGAGATTTTGCCCTATGTGGATGTGCTGTTTGTCTCGGAGGAGACTTCCCGGAGGATGATGCAGCGCAGCGGCACCATGGAAGAGATCATGAGAGGCTACTGCAGCGAGTTTGGCTGCAAGGTGGTCGCCTGCACCCAGCGCAAGGTCAAAAGCCCCAGGTGCCATTCGTTCAACTCGACTATCTATCTGCACGAGGAGGACAGGCTCTACACTGGTGTGCCGTTCGAGGACATCGACGTAATCGACCGGATCGGTTCGGGCGACGCGTATGTCGCGGGAGCGCTGTTCGGAATGCTCAAATATGGAGATATACAGCAGGCGGTCGATTTTGGAAATGCAATGTCCGCGGTCAAAAATACGATCGTTGGGGACATGCCCGCCTCCGATTTTGAGGAAATCCAGCGGGTGATTACGATCAACAATTCCGGCAAGTCCGGGGATGAGCTGAACCGGTAAAGCCGGAGCCGGCGGGTATTCCGCCCGCCGGTTTTCCACTTATAAGCAGTACAGATTTAAATTGATAAAGTAAATTTTCCAAAACCCCTTGACAGTGGCACCAATCTTGCTATAATAGAGTCAAACCATTTGAAAAGATTCCAGGAGGAAGCCATGAACTGTCTGACCAGCAAACAGAACCGATTTAACAGCTTTTTTAGCTGGGGCTATTATTACGGCACCGGCTTTATTTGCTGTGACCATCGTTGTGTTTGTGAGCGGAGATAGTTCCCGGAGTGGCGGATTCAGGAACGATTCAAGAGAACTCATTGACGCAATGGGTTCTCTTTTTTGTTGTCCCACAGGATGCAAGCGAGCGGCCCGGCGCGTCCCAGATCAATTTTCAGGAGGATTTTAGCCATGATTGTTATTATGAAACGGGGAACCCCCCAGAAGGAAATCGACAAGCTTTCGGAAGCGCTGATTGCAAAAGGGGTGGAAGTCAATCCGGTGGTCGGAAAGGACCTGACGATTCTCGGCCTTGTCGGGGACACCAGCAGGATCGACGACAGCTGGATCGAGGCGAACCGGAACGTCATGCGGGTGATGCATGTTGCGGAGCCGTTCAAAAAGGCGAATAAAATGTTCCACCCAGAACCGACTACCATCCATGTGGGCGGTCAGGAAGTGGGCATGAACAGCCGCCTTGCGCTGATCGCGGGCCCCTGTTCGGTTGAGAGCGAGGAGCAGATCTGCGGAATTGCGGCCGAGGTCAAGGAGGCGGGCGCGAACTTCCTGCGGGGCGGAGCGTTCAAGCCGCGTACCAGCCCGTATGCGTTCCAGGGCCTGAAATACGACGGGCTGGAGCTGCTGATGGAGGCGCGGGAAAAGACCGGGCTTCCGATCGTGACCGAGATCATGGCGCCTCATGACATCGAAATTTTTGAGCGGGAAGTTGATGTGATTCAGGTGGGAGCGCGCAACATGCAGAATTTTGATCTGCTGCGCGAGCTTGGAAAAACCCGCAAGACAATTCTGCTCAAACGCGGCCTTTCCGCAACGATCGAAGAATGGCTGATGTCAGCTGAATACATCATGGCGGGCGGAAACGAAAGCATCATCCTCTGTGAACGCGGAATCCGCACCTTTGAGCAGTACACCCGCAATACCCTTGATCTTTCTGCGATCCCCGCGATCCGGAAACTCTCCCATCTGCCGGTAGTGGTGGACCCGAGCCATGCAACCGGGAAATGGTGGATGGTTGATCCGCTTGCCAAAGCAGCGGTCGCGGTCGGTGCGGACGGTCTGATCGTCGAGGTACACAACGACCCGGCAAATGCGCTTTGCGATGGTCCGCAGTCGATCAGACCGTCGGTCTACAGGCAGCTGATCGACGATATCCGGCCGATCGCGGCGGCTGTTGGGCGTGCCATGTAAGACCCGCTGCGCGCCGGCAAGGGATATTGCTTAGAACGGCGTTCCCGCCTTTCGGCGAATACCGAAGCGCACCAATCCCGATATTCAGGCAGGGCGGCAAAGCCCCATTTTTGTGAAAAATCTGACGCAATGTGCTTATGGGAAAGAGAGATGGTTCTATGGCAGATTTGAGTGATTACCGCAAGGAGATCGACGAGATTGACCACCAGCTGGTACCGCTTTTTGAGCAGCGGATGGAGGTCGTCCGGAAGGTTGCCGCATACAAAAAAGAGCACAATCTGCCGGTGCTCCATGCAGGCCGGGAGGAGGAGGTCCTCCGGAAAGCTGCGGACAGTTTGAAAAACCCTACCTATGTGCCGCAGATACGGCAGTTTATGAATCAGGTGATGGAATTGAGCCGCGCCAGCCAGCACCAGCAGATTGCGGACAGCCAGCCGCCTATCCAGGGGGAACAGCCACATCTGTTCGAGGGCAGACTCGGATATTTTGGGGTCGCGGGCTCGTTCACCGAGCAGGCCCTGCTCGACTTTTTTGGTGAGGGGCGTCAGGCTGCGTCCTATCCGGAGATCGAGGATGTGTTCGCCGCCCTTCATACTGGGGAGATTGATTTCGGGGTAGTGCCGATTGAAAATTCTTCCACAGGTTCGATCACCAAGGTCTATGACCTGCTGGGCAGTTATCGGTTTTATATTGTAGGGGAACAGAGCGTCAGAATCAGCCAGAATCTGGTCAGCGTAGCGGGTGCAACGCTGGACACCATCCGGACGATCTATTCCCACGCGCAGGGGATTGAGCAGAGCGGGAAATTTCTGGCACAGCATCGCAGCTGGCAGATGCTGCATTTTCATAACACCGCGATCAGTGCCAAGATGGTCGCGGACGAGGGAGACCCATCCAAGGCAGCGATCGCGAGCCGCAGGGCCGCTGAACTGTATGGTCTGACGGTAGTTGCGCCGGACATTCAGGACAACAGCCAGAACACGACCCGGTTTATCGTTGTGGCGCGGGAGATGTGTACGGCGGATGCAGATAAAGTGAGTATCTCGTTCCTGCTCGACCACGCTTCGGGCACCCTTTACAATGTGCTCCGGCATTTCTCCCAGCAACAGGTCAATATGGTAAAGATCGAGTCTCGGCCGATTCCGGATGTGCTTTGGAACTACCGGTTTTATCTGGACTTTGAGGGCGATCCGGCAGACGCGCGGGTCAAGGCGCTGTTAGAGTCGATCTCCAGAGAGAGCAAGGGGTTCCAGATGCTTGGCGCTTATCGGAGCAGCGGCTCCCGGCGGACCAATTGAGACAGCGTCCGTTTGGCTCCTGTGATCTTGATTCAAAAGCTTCGTCCACCTTTTCAAAGGTGGCGGGGTCGAGGGGCGGGGCCCCCGCTGCGGAAGCGCATTTTTGGAGTGGTTTGCAGTTTGAAGAACAGAAAGAGGGGGCTTTTTTTAAAAAGCCCCCTCTTTATCAAGATTATGAAATGGATCAAACAGAAAACGGTTTATGTCCGCTCAAAAGACAGGTATCTGGTTCCCTGAAACGACAGGTTTCCATGGTCGCCCTCTGCAAGCATACCAAAGTCGGTGCCGCCCACAGCGAACTCCATCCGATCGCCGCTTTCAACCTGAAAGGTCACATAATACCAGGTGGCGGAGGTGGTATGGAACCCATGGGCGCCGCTGGCGTCCCCTGCGTTTGCGTGATGATGCGAGATCTCGGTTCTTTTGGTCACAACCACAGCCGGAACCGTCAGCCGCGGCGACTGGTTGTTCCGGTTCCAGGTGCGAAGGCCGCTGACCATCGTTGCAACAAAAACCCCGATCACCAAAAGAAACACAACCGGGACCAGGAGTTCCAGGATTCCAAATACAAAACCAAATCCCATCTCGTCACCTCCATCAATGAGTTCCCCCTGGGTCAGGGCTTCATAAACTCCCGGATCAGGGAGGTTTCGGGGATCAGCGCGGAGGAGATGCCGAAGAAGTGCTCCGCAGATTCCCGCAGACGCAGGACGATTTCCGCATAGTGAGAATCGGCCGGGGTGTTGTCCAGAGCGGTGAGGATGTCGTCGTGATAAAGGAACGGCTCATAGCTATGGGTGGAATCTATGTGGCAGTCGGCATACTTGCGGAACGGACGGATATAGAGCTTTTCCCCCATCATCACGTAATCCCACATCCGGAAGGTGCCTTCCGCGGAGGTGTTCCGGTAGGTGTAGTCGCGGAGTACCCGCCGGGTGAGGCGCAGGTCGCGTGCCGGGAAGAGCACCTGCCCGTCGCTGTCCACAAAATCGCTATGTACGCTGACATAAATCCGCAGGGTGGAAAAATCCGACACCGGCTGGGAGATCAGCGGGTTAAGCGCATGGATCCCTTCAAAGATCAGAATGGTGTCCTGATCAAAGGTAAGATCGACCGACTGTGCAGACCGCTCGTTGACCGAGAAATCGTAAAGCGGGAACTGGGAATGCCCGGTGGTGAGCAGTTCGGTGACCCGGTTTTCAAAATAAGGGATATCCAGGCCCTCAATGCTTTCGTAGTTCTGATAGCCGTCCTTCCAGCGGGGAAGCTCGGAGGCATGGCGGTAGAAGTTGTCGAGCGAGATGGTGCTGACCTTTTTGCCATGCTTTTGCAGGACGAGTGAAATTTTCTGAGCGGTCGTTGTTTTGCCCGAGGCAGAAGGCCCGGTCACCAGTACGATGCACTTTTTTTCCCGGATGATCCGGTCGCAGACCTCGTCAATCCGTTTCTGATAGCGGTCCTCGGCTTTCTGCACAATCTCCTGCGGGGATTGTGCCATATGGCCGTAAAAGCTGGAACAGTTGATCCTGTCGAGAAGGGGATTATAACGCATAAAAACCTCCTTGAAGATGGGATAGAATGCCCCGTTTTTGATAGCTGTATCGAATTGGCAGCGTTTTCTCTGCCGGATGAAAAAGCAAGGATGGAACTGCTTTGACTATACTATACTATACCATGTTGCCTGCCGGATGGCAAGGGCAGACTGCACAAAACGTATGCGGCAGGGGTGTACAAACCGTACAGGTCTCCAAACTCTGCCAAAAGGCTTGCAATCTTCCGGAAAAAGGTTCAGAATAGAACCTTAAAGAGAGAAGGTGGAGTGCGTTTTGTTTACAAGGAAGGACCTGGTGCGGCTGATTGTTCCGCTGATTATCGAACAGGTGCTCGCGGCAACCATCGGCATTGCAGACACCCTGATGGTTGCGAGCGTGGGAGAGGTTGCGGTCTCGGGCGTTTCGCTGGTCGATTCGATCAATATTCTGCTGCTACAGGTGTTTGCCGCCCTTTCCACCGGCGGCGCGATTGTTGCCGCGCAGTACCTCGGGCGGGAGGATGCCGAAAACGCCAACCGCGCCGCAAGACAGCTGATGGTGGTCACCACACTGGTTGCGGCCGGGCTGGGGGCAGTCTGCCTGGCTGTGGGGCCGGCGATCCTGCATCTGCTGTTTGGGTCGGCAGAACAGGCGGTCATGCAGAGTGCACAGACCTACTTCTGGCTTTCCGCCCTCGGGTATCCGCTGATTGCTATTTATAATGTATCAGCGGCGCTCTTCCGGGTGCAGGGAAACTCCCGCATCTCCATGTTTGCCGCGCTGGTGATGAATGTGACCAACATCGGCTTCAACGCGCTTTTGATCTTTGTATTCCGGATGGGGGTAGCGGGTGCGGCACTGGGTTCGCTGATCGCGCGCATGTGCGGCACTGCACTGCTTCTCTTTTTCCTGCGGAATCCGCACAACCGCCTGCATCTGGATACCCTCCGGGGATTCCGGTTCGACCGGGAGATGATCCGAAATATTCTTCGGTTAGGCATCCCCAACGGACTGGAAAACGGTATCTTCCACATCGGGAAGATCATCGTTGCAGGGCTGATTGCCTCGTTCGGGACGGTGGCAATCGCGGCAAATGCGGTAAGCAACAGCATCCTTACCATGTCCCAGATGCCCGGTTCGGCGCTGGGGCTTGCGATGGTGACAGTCATCGGGCAATGCGTCGGTGCAAGGGACTATCCGCTGGCTAAAAAGTATATGTTCGGGCTGACGGGAGTGTCTTATGCGCTGATGGCTGCACTCAACCTCCTGATGATCTTTTTTCTGCCGCCGGTTATCGGCTGCTTCGGGCTTTCGGAAGAAACCGCCCGCGCGGCATGGGAGGTCTGTGTGGTCTGCTGTATCGGAAATGCCCTGGTTTGGCCCGCCTCGTTTACCCTGCCAAATGGCCTGCGGGCCGCCAATGATGTGAAGGTTACGATGATTGTTTCGGTACTCAGCATGTGGATATTTCGGGTGGGATTCAGCTATATCCTTGGTGCATGGCTGGGGATGGGGCTGCTTGGCACCTGGCTTGCCATGATTATCGACTGGGTTGCCCGCGCCGTCGTCTTTACTGTTCGTACGATGGGCGGAAAGTGGCAATACATAAAAGGTGTCTGAAGCGCAGGCTGGCGCTTATGCCAGCGGCAATGACGGACAGGGCAGTTTGGCTTCTGCTTTTCAAACAGCAGTTTGCTGTGAAATGATGGTTTACATGTCCATGAGCGGATATAAATTTCCTTTTCTGTAAGAAACTATAAAATAAAAAATGGCCGCTCTTTTTTACCCTTCTGCCACATAAATTAACCTTAAATTCATTTTTTCACCCCCCTTTGCAGGCTTGTTTTTTTCACAAAGCTGTGTTATGATAGGGTTTGTTGAGGATTGAGAAACAGAAGACCCGCGCGGTTTCCAGACGGATTGCCGCGCGGGCGTTTATGCGAACCGGTTATTATCCCATTGCTCTAGGGCGTGGGATGGTGGGTTGGGGTTGCTGTGGAACGTTGGCCGGGGGCGTGTGCCTGTCATAGAAGGTGACGAACTTAATCGAGTAGAGGTCGCAGACGACATACCGGTCCTCCGCGCTCTGGTAGAGGGTAATAAAGTTGTTTCCCGCGTTGTAAAGGATCCCCTCCTTCTGCACCAGCCCGGAAGTGCCGATCAGGAACTCAACGACAACATAATAGCCAAGATTTTCGGTCAGCACCGAGACGAACGACGAGGCGTACACCTGCTCGGTATTCTGTGGGTCGAGCACCTCCTGTACGTCGGTAGCGGGGCTCATGGTTCTCCCCATTGCATCCATTGGCATTGCGATCATCCTTTCCGAAAGTTGTGGGGTGGGCATCCCCTAAGTCTGATAGTAGGCGTCGGTCGGGTTGTAGAAACAGTGGTCGCCGATGCGGTCGGCCAGAATCCCGACATCGCTCGGGAAGTATCTGCGGCAGGTGGGTGAAAACGGGTTGAAAAACCAGAGCGACTGCCCAAGGTTGATCAGCCGGTTCCCAGCGATTGCCCAATCTGCAATCTCGTAGTGGATCGGCTCCGGACGCATGTTGTAGACATTCTGTGGATTATACCGCCCGCGCTCGGTCTCGGACATGCAGACAAACTGCCCGGTCTGGTAGAGGATTTTACGGATACTCCCTTGGCCGACCCGCGCATACTCTCCGCCCGGGGCATTCACCCGGTTCATGACCACGCTGGCTACCGCTTTCATACCGTTTTCGCCTTCCCCGCCGGCTTCGCACTGGATTAGCCTGGCAAACAGTTCCCTGTCGTCCAACGGCATGGATACCGCCTCCTTCCTTTTTAAACTGGCTGAATGATACAGTCTATGGAGGGGCCGCCTGTCCCTATGCCGGGATTTTCCCGGGCTTGCAGCAGGTAACGCGCAGAAGAAGCAGGTAGGCCAATCCGGAAACTGTCGCGGCGGTGATGGTCCGCAGCTGGGAGAGCGGGAGGGAAGCCGCTTCTACTGCAAGCCGCCCGAGAAGGACTGCGATTGCAATGCAGAGGACCGGACGGACCACCCGCTCGAAAAGGTCGAGACGGAACTGCGTCACCTTAACCAGCCGCCAGAGGCTGAGTGAAAAGTTGAATACCTCACTGCCGCAGATAATCAGGATATAGCCTTTGATGCCCAAAACGGGCAGCAGCAGCCAGACGGCTGCGAGGCTGAACAGTGCGTCGATTACGTTATAGCGCATGACGCTGAGCTGTTCGTCCAGCCCCTTGAGCATATTGTCCACTGCGGTATCCAGATACATTACCGGAATCACCGGCGCAAGCAGCCGGATATAGATTCCTACATCGGGGTTTTCCGAGATAGCTGCCCCGATCCCGCCCGAAAAGGCAAAGACAATCCCACAGACCCCGATCGAACATCCGAGTGTGAGAGCAAACATCCGGTCGATCATCCCCGCCACATCCTCTTTGAGGCTGTGCGACTGCGCGAGTTCGGGCACGATCAGGCAGTTGAACGCGTTCAGGAAGGCGTAGGGGAAGAGGATGACCGGAAGCGCGACCCCGTGAACCGCACCGAAAACAGCGACCGAATCGGCGGCGGCAAGCCCGCCCGCCTGAAGACGCACCGGTACAAGCAGATGCTTGACGGTGGCAAGCCCCGAACGCAGATAAGAACTGAAAGCGACCGGCAGAGCAATGCCGCAGAGCTTCCGGGTCAGGTGCGGGGAGCGGCTGCCATGGTAGCGCCGGCGGTCGATCAGATAGAGCGCCAGCTCGAACAGGCAGGAGCCCGCTTCAGCGAGCACGCCGGCCCCCGTGATGGCGAGACAGGCGTATTCCAGCCCTGGAGGGACCAGGCAGGCAAGCGCGAAAATGGTCAGGGCGATCTTGAGGAACTGTTCCAGTACCTGGGAGGCTACCGCCTTGACCACCCTGCGCACAGCGGTGAAATACCCGTTGAGGGCGCAGCAGACCGACAGGAATGGCATGCTGAAGGCCATCAGCCGGAGCGGACGGACCGTATCAGCGTTCTGGAGCCAGTGCAGGCCGATGTACGGCCCGCCGAACCAGAGTGCCAGCCCGGTGAGCCCGCCAAAAAGCAGGCTGAACCCGATGCACCGGCGCATGGCGCCGCGTACATCCCCTTGTTTTGATACCGTTTCTTCGGCGACCATCCGGGTGGCGGCAAGGTTGATCCCTGACGCCGCAAAGGTGGTTGCCATGGAATAGACTGACATCATCAGCTGGAATACCCCCATCCCGACGGCCCCGAGCCGGTTGGAGATGTAGAGGTTGAACCAGACGCCAATGCTGCTCATCGCGAGGGAGGTGACCGTCATAATGAGCGCATTCAGCAGAAATACCTGCGATTTTTTCATAGCTTCACCACACATTTGCTTTGATTCTCTGATCAGTTAAATATATGTGCCGGATCAGAAAAAAACACCGTTTCAAAGTGTCCGCGCAAAAAAACGTGGGGCATTAAATCACGATAAAGGATGGGAATTTTATGCAAAAGATCATGAAACGTATCGCCGCATTTATGCTGGCAGCCATGATGGTCGCTTCGATGAGCGCCTGTAACCGCCAGAGCGAGGAGGAGCCCGGCTCGAGCGCAAGCTCGGGGACCAGCTCGTCCGCTTCCTCTACCAAGTCGAGCAGCAAGGGCAAGGATGACTATAAGCCCACCGTCCCTGATGTTGCCGACAAGATGAAGGCCGCCAAGGAGAAGAACGCAGATGTGGTGGGCTGGCTCCAGATTCCGAACACCACGATCGACGAAGCGGTTGTCCAGACCACCGATAACGACTTCTATCTGCGCAAAGACGTTGAGAAAAACTATGCCTATGAGGGCTGCTACTATGTGGACTATGAGAGCGAGCTGAAGAACAACGGCAAGGACCTCCCGCAGAACACGATCATCTACGGGCATAACCTCGGCACCCCGATGGGCGTCAAGGACGATCCCGAGGGGGTTAAATTTGCACAGTTGCTCAAGTTCAACGAAGAGAAGTTCGCCAAAGAGAACCCGTACATCTATTTCACCACCGAGGGTGCACAGCATATCTTCGAGATTTTCGCGGTTGCCTACTGCGAGCCGACCACCAGCCCGGTTCCGTATCACATGGCTTCCTATGACGGGGATAAGTTCCTCCGTCTGGTGGATGATATGATGGACCGCTCGCTCTGGACCTATGAGGTACCCTTCTCTGAGGATGACAAGATCATCACCCTCTCGACCTGTACCTACAAATATGGCACCTACAACCAGAACCCGAACCAGCGTTTTGTCGTGTTCGGCAAGCTGGTCAAGGATGGCGAGTCGTTCCACAAGGAAGCCAACCTCAAGCCCAACGCGAAGATCAAAGAGCCGAACTTCGGCTGATTTCAAACGATGCGCCGCTGATGCAGATTTCTGCATCAGCGGCGTGCAGTTTTGTCGGGCCTGTATGTTTTTCCTGTCCCCTTTTCCTTTGTTTCTCGGTTTGTATTGATGAAAACATTGTGCTATAATAGGCGCAGACCAGATGGTTTTGCTGCCACAACAGCGGGCTTATAGGTCGGGACGGTCTGCGGGCGGGCGTCCGTTCTTGTCCTGATGGCCCGTTCCGACACAAGTTGTGAACAGAGAGCGCGAAAACAGAACCGGAAAGGGGGCGATGCGGCGTGCTGGAGCTGTCCAGGATTGTGAAATCGTTTGGCAGCAGCAGAGTGCTTGATGGGGTCAACCTGAAAGTCGATGCCGGGGAAGCGGTCTGTATTGCCGGGGCGAATGCAGCAGGGAAAACCACTCTGCTGACCATCGCAGCCGGGATGCAGAAGCCGGACAGCGGCTCGGTCGCGGCGGAAGGGAAACTGGGGTATGTTTCCCAGGAGCCAGCGCTGTTCGGGGAGATGACGGTCAGAGACCATCTCCGCCTGTGGTATGCGGCGAATAATCTGCCGGAGAAGCTGCTTTTTTCCGCATCCGCGCCCGAGACGATGCTCGGCCTGCACCTTCATGCGCGCAAAAGGGCGGACCGTCTCTCCGGCGGGGTCAGGAAGCGGCTTTCGATCGCCTGTGCGCTGGCGGGAGACCCTCCCGGGCTGCTGCTCGACGAGCCGTTCACCGCCCTTGATCTGCAAACCAAAACCGATATTCTCGCGCTGCTTTCCGATCTGAAACAGCGTAGAAAGGGGCTTTTGTTTACTTCTCACGACCCGTCTGCGGTCGCGGCAGCAGCCGACCGGGTGCTGTTGCTGCGGGATGGCGCTATTTCCGGGGAAATCCGGCTCGCGGGTGAGCAGGAAGACCGCATCGCACAGGTGATCGCGCTGCTTTCCCAGACGTAATCCGGGCTAGGCAATTGTGGCCGCAGCTTCTGCTGCGGTTCGCAGTGCGGCGCGGCACAGAGAAACTTCGGAGAGGGATCTGCGTTCGGGAAGCCCGGCTGGGCCGCTGCCAAGGGTTCTTGTCAAAAGATGTGGAGAAGGCCAGAAGGATAGATTAGGAGGAAAGAAAGATGGATATGGAAGAAAACAAGGGGATGCAGCAGCCGGAGCAGCTGTCTGAAAGCGGTGTTATGCAGTCGACTGCTGCGCCGCAGGAAAATATGCAGCAGTCGGCGGAGCCGTCCCAAACACCGGGGCAGCCGGAGAAAAAGAAGCCGGCCGTTCTGTTTGTCGTGGCAGGGCTGGTGCTCCTGCTGGTGGTGCTGGTGATCCTGTGGGTAAGCGGCATCTTCGGGAAGGACCCCAAAAAAGCGGTCAACGATGCGATAGAAGCCACACAAAAACAATCGGAGGATCGGATTGAGCGGATCAGCGCGGAGATCCCCGCTGCAAAATCCATGATAGATACCTCGGTGCAACCCGAGAAAAGTGATTTTGAGCTGGAGTTCCAGTCGCTCGAAGGGGGAGACACCTCGCTCCAGATCGTTTCAAAGCTGTTTGCAGGCTTTGGGTTAAAGGGTACGGTTGTGACCGATCCGGAGAATGGGGTCATGGAGCTGGACGGTTCGATCGCCATGAGCGGTTCTGAACTGCTGGGACTCTACTTTTTCCTGTCGCCTGAGACCTACGCGGGCGGCATTCCAACCTTTACCGATACAATGGTCTCGATTGATCCCCAGACATTTGCTGACGATATGCGTGCAAGCCGGTTTTATGACCCACAGACGATGCCGGACGAGCAGCTGGAGGAGCTTCAGGAGATGCTGACGGCACAGGCCGGGATGATCCAGTCAGCGGGTGGCCTTGATATCAGGGCGATACAGGAGGATATCCGGAAAATCCTCATGGACGCGCTGGAACATGCAACCTATCAAAAGGTCGGGAAAGAGGGCAAGGATACCGCCTATGAGGTGAAGATTCCGGGTGCGGATATCAAACAGGCACTGGTCGATCTGGTGCGGTATCTCTACATAGACTCGCCGATCGGCGAGCTCTATGACAATGCGTTCCCGGCTGAAATGTTCGATGGAAAACGCTACTCCGAGATGATCGAAGAGGATATGCTCCCCGAAATAGAGGAGAGTATGCCCGAGATGGATGCAACATTGGTTTTCCAGATCAACAGGACCATCCGCTCGGTCCAAGCGAGCTTCGTTCCGAATGATGGCGGAGAATCCGGCTTTGAAACCATTCTGGCGGACATCAGCTACAGTGAGGCCGGCGATACGTCAATGACCGTTGAGATGGGCTTCTCGGAGGAAGGCGTCAGGAAGGGTTCTCTCAGCGCCGAGATTTCCGATCGCTATGCGGACGGTGTCTACGAAATGTCCCTGACATTTGACCTGTCAGGCGAGGAAGCGGGGGAACCGGTCGCGATCCAGATAGACGAGCAGCTCACGATGGACAAAAACGGAAGATATGCGCTCGGTTTTGACATGGGCTTTGACGGGATGGGCCTTGACCAGATGGTACCCTCGATCGGCATTCAGCTGGATGGGACGGTCACAGCCGACGGGGAGAATACCATTTGGGAGTTCCCGGTTGTTTCAGGCAAGGTGGGCTATCTGGACGATTCCTACACACTGAACTTCACCTGCAAATCCACTTCCAGCCCGATCACGGTGCCATATGAAGCGTCGAGGACGCTCACCCCGCTGTTCGAGATGGGGGAAAGCGATCTGGATGCTTGGGTCAGCGAATATGAGGCCGGTGCACAGGCCCTGTTCGGCAGTCTGTTCGGATATGCTATGGGGTCAGCAGTGCCGGAGGCAGGGCAGCCGGCAGCGTGACGAGAAGGAGAAACGATGCGGTTATTCACAACTTCTCTATGGATTGCGTGCAGGCACAGCGGCAAAAAGCTGCTGTGCCTGCTTTGCATCCTTGCGGTCTGCGGCCTGCTGGGCTATGCGGCACTTGATGCGCTGGACACCGAGCCTCCCGGGCCGGTACAGATCGCACTGGTGAACGAGGACAGCGATCCGCTTTCCCGGATGGCGGTGCGGATGGTGGTTGGGCAGGACCGGCTGGACTCGATGTTTGAGGTACACCCGGTTACCCGGGAAGAAGCCGATGCAGGCGGTTTTGGGGCGGTCATCACGATTCCGGACGGCTTCCTTGCCGGGGTGCTCAATGGGTCCAATCCCAGCCCGGTCGTCGAAGTCCATGCCGCCAACCCGCTGGAGGCGGTTTGGGTCCGTCAGATGGCGCGGACAGGGGCGGAATATCTGACATTGGCGCAGCTCTGCGTTTATACGGTGCAGGAGGGGGTCGGCTACGGCGAGGGGCTTGCTCCCGGCCAGTACACCCTCCTGCTCACCGACGTGAACCTGGAAGCGATGCGCGCCATCCTTGAGCGGGATTCCCTGCTTGGAGAATCCCCGCTTTCGGCGACGGGCGGTCTTTCATTGCCCGCGTATTATCTGGCCGCGCTCTTTCCGGTTCTGGTTCTCTGCTATGCATTTTTCTATCAGCCTACGGTTGCGTCGCTCCGCCGCTTTTCTTCCCTCTGTGGGAGAAAGCTCGCTCTGTTCGGCGCGGCATGGCTGCATTTGTTCCTGCTGATGCTGTTCCCGACAGCACTGCTTTTCTGGCTGGGGGAACGCTCGGCGCGGATGGCTGCGGTCTGGCTGCTGTTGGGCGCCCTGCTCGGGACCGCAAGCCTGCTGCTGCTCCTGCTCTTCCGGAGGAGAACAGCTTCTGCCGTTGGATGCCTGTTGGTTTCGGCTGGGTTGGGGTTCTGTTCAGGCGGGTTCCTCCCGCTTGGGCTGATGCCCCCTGCTTTTTCCCGGATCGCCCCGTTTACTGTGACCGGACAGGCACGTGTTCTCGCATCAACCCTGCTTGGGGAGCCGGTCACAGGGACAGGGGTTTTACAGGCAGTGGGAATGACCGTCTGCTTTTTACTGTTCTGTGGATTTCTATGGCGAAGGGGGGAACGGTGATGCGGTATTTCTTTACCCTTTTGCGGCTCCGGATCAAGGCGGGGGCCGCCTCCAGGACCTTTCTGCTCACCGCCGTCTGTTTCCTTGCACTCTCAGCGGTGCTGTCCGCGGCTCTGCCAGATTCCAGCCGGATGAGTCTGGAGGTCGGCCTGGTGGCGGAAGGGGAACGGGCAGAACGGGTTACAGCCCGCCTCATGCAGAACGAGGACTATCGGTTTATCCGGTATCCCGGACAGGAAGCGGCAGAGCAGGCGGTTCTGGCCGGGAAGCTGCACTGCGGATATCTGCTGGGTGCGGAGGAACCGCCGATCATCGCGCTTTCGACCAGAAGCGCCTATATGCGCCCGCTGATCGATGAGATCGTGTTCGCAGCTTGGTTTGAAGAGGAGATGCCGGTGCTCGCAGCGGAACGTCTGACCCAAAACGGCTTTTCGGATGCACAGGCGCACGCCGATTTCGAACGTCTGCGGGAGGAAGCGGAACCGATGACCGTGGTTCTGCGGCAGTCGGGCGGGCAGGCACTCGATACACTCGCGGAGAGCAGCGTCCAGCCGCTTCTGTATGCGGCGCTGGTTTCGGCATTCCTGGCAATCTCGCTCGCTGCCGGGCTGCTGGGGGAGAGCGGCCGGGACCGCGCGGTCAGACAGCTCGCGTTGGTGTCCGGGCATCCGCTGGCAACCGTTTTTGCCGGGACGCTTTCACAGGCCCTGCTGAACCTTCTCGTGCTTGTGGCGTCCGATCTGCTGCTTGGCGCCCTGCTCGATCATCCTGCCTATCCGCTGTATGCGCGTCTGGCCATGCTGGCGATACTGGCGGTGGCTTCCGCCCTGCTCACCGCCGTTGTTTCGCTGTCCGGCAGGCTCCGGGCAGTGGTTCCCGCGCTGTTGCCGCCCTTTCTGCTGGTGAGTATCCTCTGTTCGGGGGCGATTGTCCGGCCGGAGCTGCTGCCCGCCGGGTTGGGGGCTTTACGGTTCCTGTCGCCGGCATGGTATGCCCTGCGGCTTCTGTCGATCCTCTAAACCGGAAGGCCCGTCAGGAGATTGTAACCAAACCGCAAAGGTTTCCACACATTTGCAACACAAAATCCGCCCATACTGGAAAATGGCAACACAGGAAAGGTGGTTTTCGGATGGACAGTAAAATTTTGCTTGCAGAAGATGAGGCGAAAATTCGCCAGCTGGTTTCCAGCTATCTGGTGCGGGAAGGGTTCAAGGTGATCGAAGCGGCGGACGGGCAGCAGGCGGTCGACCGGTTTGAGGACAACGAGGATGTGGTCCTGGTGATGCTCGATGTGATGATGCCCCGCAAGGACGGGTTCGATGCCTGCCGGGAGATCCGGGAAAAATCCGATGTGCCGATCCTGATGCTGACCGCCCGGGACGCCGAACAGGACGAGGTGACCGGTTTCCGGATGGGGGCAGATGAGTACATCTCCAAGCCGTTCTCCCCGACCATCCTTGTGACCAGAGTGAAAAACCTGCTCAAACGCACAGCAGCCAACGACATGAGTGATGTGCAGGTAGGCGGGGTGAAAATCCTCTACCGGGAGCGGGCGGTGACAGTGGACGGCAGGCGGATCGTGACCACCCCCAAGGAGTTTGATCTCCTGTATTACCTGCTGAAAAACGTCAATATTGCCCTGACGCGCGACCAGATCATCTGCACAGTCTGGGAGATGGATTACAGCGGGGACGACCGGACGGTGGATACCCATATCAAATGCCTGCGCGCCAAATTGGGGCCCTACGCGAAATGTATTATCACCGTACGGAAGGTGGGATACAAATTTGAGTGGCTGGAGTAGCTGGGGAATCCGGCGAAAGCTGTTCACAGCGGTGTTGATGATCCTGATCTGCAATGCGGTGGTGCTCCTGTTCATGGGGTCTACCCTGTTCGAGGTTTTCTATATGAACAGCAAGGTTGCCAATCTGAAGGATGCAGCCAAGCGGATCAGGCAGGCATATGAGGGGAACAGCGAGACCTTTTACGATGAGATCAGCTCGATCGAAAATGAAAACGCGCTTGTGGCACTTTTTATGGTGGAGGAAGATGGAAAAATAGCGGAAATCTACCGCTCCCGCCCGCAGAAAATGGAGGAGCTGGAACATGAACTGGAGAAGTTTCCGCCTTTTTTAAAGGAAAAGCACCGGCATTATGAAGAGATGCAGGGACGGCTTCGGGCGCGCCTGCTTGAGACCGGTGAGGACAGTCTGATCGAACTGGGAAAGCCGGATGGGCGGGAGGAACCATGGGACAACAGCATCAGCCTTTCCTGCAAGCTGGATGACGGGCTTTATCTTTACATCTACACCCCGCGCGATTATATCAGATCCACAGCCGAGCTGGCAGTGAAGTATACGGCGCTCCTTTCGATCGGGATTCTGCTGGCGGGGTCGGTGCTGATCTATCTGCTGGCGGCACGAATGACCCGTCCGCTCAACGAGATTCGTACGGTAGCGGGCAAGATCGCACAGATGGATTTTTCCCAGAAGTGCAGGGTACACGGCGGGGACGAGATCGCACAGATCGCCGGCAGCATCAACGATATGTCCGAACAGCTGGAAGCAGGGATCGAAAAACTGGTCGAAGCGAACGAGGTGTTGCAGAATGATCTGCTGCGCCAGCAGCAGACCGACCGGATGCGCCAGCAGTTTGTGGCGAGCGTTTCGCACGATTTCAAAACCCCGATCACCTTGATGGTCAGCTATGCAGAAGCGATGGAGAACGAGACGTCCGAAGCCGCACGCCGGGAATATTGCGAAACGATCATCAGCGAGGGAAACCGGCTTTCACATATGGTAGGGCGGATGCTCGACCTCTCCAAGCTCGAAAACGGGATTGACAAGGTGGAATGCTCGATCTTCTGCCTGAGCGAGGTGGTGGACGGGGCAATGAAAAACTACCGGCTTCCCACCAGCCGCCGCGGGATAGAGGTGCGGCGGGAGATCGAGGACGAGTTTATCGTGGAAGCGGACTACCATAAGATAGAACGGGTGGTCGCAAACCTGTTTGAAAACGCGGTGAAGTATGTGCCGGATGGTGGGGAGATCCGGGTGATAGTCCACAGAAACGGCGGATGCTGCCGGGTCGGGGTTGAAAATACGGGAGAACCGATCCGGGAGGAGGAGATCGAAAGCCTGTTTGACAGCTTTTATCGCGCGGACCAGTCCCGTTCCTGTACCGACGGCTATGGTCTGGGTCTGGCGATTGTCAAGGTGATTATGGAGGCGCACAACCAGCGTTATGGTGTGGAGAACACCGGGACTGGCGTGCGGTTCTGGTTTGAGCTGCCGCTCGTCGAGGTGGAGGACCCCGAGGAGGATGGCGAAGAGGATGACCAACATCCCTGAAGAGAATCTCGAGCAGATGCCTGTAAGTGTGCAGTGTACAGGAAGCATTTTGATGATAAAAGACCCCTGCGTGGAGGACAGAGTCTGTTCCGCCTTCCCGCAGGGGCATTTTTGCGTGGGAAATGCATTTTGCGCGGTCAGCCCGCCGGGGCATTTTTGCGTGGGAAATGCATTTTGCGCGGTCAGCCCGCCGGGAGGTTCCCGGGGGGGCCAGACCGTTCCGATACTAGGCATTCAGAGGGCGGAGTGCCTTGGAAATCCGGCGGAAAATGTGATGGTACTATGTTGAAAATTCATAGTTCATTCATATTTTTCTGTCGGGCTTATCACATTGGGCGCATACCATTACCTTTGGAAAGGGGCTGTCCGCCGGTTGGGGAGGTCCCGCGTCACACAATACCCGTTCCACCGGAGAATGGAGACAACGATGGCAAGATTGAAAGACAAAGGCAGGATGGCTGCGGTCATCGCACTGGCGATGATCCTGCTGGTATCCACAATGGTATTCGCCGCCGGTCCCGGAGGCGGGATGGGCGGAGGCCGGGGTGGCCCGGGCAGCCCCGGGGGGATGCAGGGAGGCGGTGTCGAGATGAGCAAAAGCGTCATCAACGTCAGGCTCACCACCCCTGTGATCGGTTCCCTCTCCCGGGAAACCGAATTTATCGGGAAGATTGAGCCCTCCAAAACGGTCAATATTTACCCCGAAACTTCGGGGAAGGTGGTCCAGCTCTATGCGGAAGCGGGCGATTCGGTCAAGGCCGGGCAGCTGCTGCTTTCGCTTGACGACACCGACGCGCAGCTCTCCTATCAGATGGCGCAGACCAGCTATGAGAGGACCGCTGTCAGTGTTGATACCACGCTGGGCAGCAGCTATGAATCCAAGATCAATTCGGCGAAGAGCCAGCTCGACAACGCGCAGCAGGCATTGAGCAACGCGCGGCTCAAGCTCAAGGACTACAACGATGGCTATGACGATGACCTCGTGAATGCGGAAAAATCCCTCGAGCGTGCCCGCCAGAAGGTTTCGTCGCTCAATGCCAAGCTCGCGGATGCCAAGGCGAACAACGCCGACCGGGAGGAGATCAGCGACCTGAACAACCAGCTTTCGGAGGCAGAGAACGAGTACCGCGCGTTGAGCGTCGAGATCGGGGAGCTGGAGGACAGCGAGGACTCGGGCGCGCGTGACCTGCGCTCCGCCTACCGCAATGCGCAGACCAGCTATGAATCGGCGCTCGCCAACTACGAGCTCGTGTTGGGAAATTCCTACACCGATGCACAGGCGGCGGCAGAGGTCGATCTGAAGTCTGCGGCGCTCTCGCTCCAGCAGAGTGCCAACACCCTCGACAAATATAAGGTTTATTCCCCGATTGATGGGGTGATCGAGTCGAGGTCGGCCGAGCTGTATGAGACGGTCGGTTCCCAAAGCCCGGTTTTTACCATCTCGAACAAGGAGAGCCTGTCGGTCACCTTCAACGCTTCGGCAGATGGTGCGGCGGCGCTCTCGGCAGGGGATACGGTGACCGTCAGCAAGGGCGGCAGGGATTACCCCGCGACTGTCACCGAGGTGGAGTCCAAAGCCTCCGATACGACTGGTCTGTTCCCGGTCAAGGCGACCCTTGACGAGACGGATGAGTCCCTGTTGACCGGTGTTTCGGTCAAGGTCACCGCTGCGACCGCCAAGGCGGAAAACGCTCTGCTGGTCGATATTGACAACGTTTACTATGATGCCGACGGTCAGCCGTACGTCTTTACCTATGCAGATGGAAAAGCCCACCGTACCGATTTTGTCGCAGGCATGTCGTCGAGCGAGCAGGTCGTTGCGGAGTCCGGGCTGACGCTGAACAGCCAGATCATCACCACCTGGCATCCCGACCTTGCGGATGGCGCAGAGGTCACGCTGATTGACGGGGAGGCAGCCCCGGCCAGTGCTCCGCCTGCCAAACCGGAGGAAAGCCCTGCACAGCGGGATGAAGCGTCCGGGCAGGAGGCTGACAGTCCGGAAGAGCAGGCGGATGAGCAGACTGCCGGCACACAGCCTGCCGTGGAACCTTCCTCTTCCGAGCCGGAACAGGCTCCCGCATCGGAACCGGAACAGGTCCCCGAACAGGTTTCCTCCGAACCGGAACCGGACAGCGAGCCGGTGGAAGCAGCCCCATCTGATGATTCCGAAGCCTCCTCCGCTGCCGCCGCCCCGGAACCGAAGCGGGTCCAACGGATGCAGCCCAAAGATTGACGATTCGGAGGATTGATTGATGACACTTCCAAAACTTGCGGTCAAACGTCCGGTTTCGATGCTGATGTGTGTGCTGATGCTGCTGGTGTTTGGCATCTCCTCGATCTTTGATATGAAGATGGAGTCTACCCCCGAAATGTCGATGCCGGTGTTTATGGTCATGACCCGCTATGAGGGTGCAAGCCCCGAAGAGGTCGACACGATGATTACCGATGTGGTGGAATCGGCGCTTTCGTCGGTAAGCGATGTGGAGAGTATGTCCTCCCGTTCGTCCGAAGGCTCGTCGATGACCACGCTCGAGTTCAACTATAATACCGACATGGACGAAAAGTACGATGAGATCAACGAGGCGCTCACCCGCCTGCGGCTGCCCGATTCGGCGGATGACCCAACGATCATGGAGATGAGCATGGACTCCTCTTCGATTATGGATCTGTCGATCCAGGCGGAGTCGGACGACAACATCTATTCCTATATCGAGTCGGCCGTAGTGCCCGAGATCGAGCGGATCTCCGGGGTCTCGTCGGTGGATATGCGGGGCGGCGCCCGTAAGTATGTCAAGGTGGAACTGAAAGAGGAGGAGATGGAACAGTATGGGCTGTCGATGAACGAGATTGTCAATGCGATCTCAACCGCCGATTTCACCATCACCGCAGGCGAGATCAACCGCGGCAATGTCACCCTTTCGCTACAGGGCGGGGTGAGTTACGACACCTACGACAGCCTTGCGACCATCCCAATTTCCCTGCGTTCGGGGGACATCATCCATATTTCGGATGTGGCCACTGTGGAGATGGCGGAGGAGGCCCGCTCCAACATCAGCCGCTACAACGGGATGGACAATATCAGTCTTTCGGTCTCCAAAAACCAGAGCGCGAATACAATAGAAATCTGCAACAAGATCACCGCTGTGGTCGATGAGCTGAACCGGCAGGGGCTGGGGCTTGCAATCAACATCACCAACAACTCGGGCGAGACGATCTATGAAAACATCATGAATGTCGTCTCCACGCTGGTTCAGGGTCTTTCACTTGCCATGCTGGTGCTCTTCCTCTTCCTGGGGGACTGGCGTGCCGCGCTGATCGTCGCAGCTTCGATGCCGCTTTCGGTTTTTGCGACACTGGTTATCATGTCAGCCACCGGTATGACCATGAACATCATGTCGCTGGGTGGACTGGTCGTCGGTATCGGCATGATGGTCGACAACTCGATTGTTGTGCTCGACAGCTGCTTCCGCTCCCAGAACGAGCTGCGCAGCTTTGCTGATGCAGCCATCGAGGGTGCGGACCTGGTCAACAGCTCGGTCATCGCCTCCACCCTGACCACCGTGGTCGTCTTTCTGCCGATCGCGCTGATGGATGGGATGTCCGGACAGCTTTTTAAAGAGGTTGGTTTCACGATCGTCTATTCTTTGACTGCCTCTCTGATCTCCGCGCTGACCATTGTACCGTTGCTCTTTGTGCAGTTCCGGCCGCGCGAAAAGGAGCGTTCCTGGGTCAACACCCAGCTGCACAGACTGGAGCGGGTTTATGCACGAGTGCTTGAACAGGCGCTCAGCCACAAGCTGGTGGTAATCGTGATTGCGGTGGTGCTGCTGGCAGGTACCGCAGTGATGTTCAGCCGGCTGGATATGGAGCTGATGCCGATGTCGGATGAAGGCTCTATCAGCATTTCGGTGACCACCAAGACCGGCCTGAATCTGGACGAAACCGATCAGATTATGACCCGGATTGAGGAACTGGTGGCAGCACAGCCGGATGTGGAAAGTTATTCGATGCGCGGGGGCGGTGGTGGCTCCTCCAGTCTGACTGTCACCCTCAAGGACGACCGGTCGATCGGGACGGACGAGTTTATCACCCTGATGCGGGAGCAGACCAAGGGGATCGACAATGCAAGTGTCGAGGTCTCGGAACGCAGCAGCATGTCGTTTGGCAGCCGCGGGGTCACGATCAACCTGACCGGCAGCAGCCTGAGCGCACTCGAATCGACTGCCAATGAGGTCAAAACCGTCATGCAGTCGTTTGAAGGGGTCGTGTCCGCGTCGACCAGTCTGTCGGACGGCAGCCCGCGTGCAGAGATCGTAGTCGATGCGGTGCAGGCCGCTGCGATCGGTACCACCCCGTCAGCGGTTGTCTCGACCGTTCGGAACATGCTTTCGGGCACTCAGGCAGGGAGCATTCAGGAGAGCGACGAGGAATACAACATCAAGGTAATGTATCCCGAGGGGCGCTATCACGATGTGAGCGACCTTTCCGGACTGATGATCTCAACCAGCTCGGGCGGGAAGGTGCCGCTGACCGACGTGGCCGAGATTGTCTACAACAACAGCCCGTCCCAGATTCAGCGGCAGGACGGGGATTATCAGGTCTCGGTGACCGGGCAGACAGCGACCGGTATGTCGGATTCCGCCCTTTCCAACCAGATCATGCAGCGGATCCGGCAGATGGATCTGCCCGAGGGGGTGAACATCAGCCAGGGCGGCAACATGCGCATGATGAACGATGAGTTCAACGCGATCTACAGCGCGCTTGCTACAGCGGTCTTTCTGGTGTTCGTGGTCATGGCAATGCAGTTTGAGTCGATGCGGTTTTCACTGGTGGTCATGTTGTCGGTGCCGTTCTCAATGACAGGCGCATTCTTCGCGCTGATGATCACCGGGCAGGCGATCTCGATGACCTCCCTGATCGGGCTGGTCATGCTGGTCGGCATCGTGGTCAACAATGCGATCGTGCTGATCGACTATGCCAATGTCCTGCGGCGCGAACACGGTATGTCCGCCCGCGATGCGCTGATCCGCTCGGGACGCACCCGTCTGCGCCCGATCCTGATGACCACCCTCACCACCGTTCTTGGCCTGCTCCCGACCGCTATCGGGATCGGCGGGCAGGTCGAGATGATGCAGTCGATGTCGATTGTCGTGATCGGCGGTCTGACCTTCTCGACCCTGCTGACCCTCATCCTGATTCCGACCGTCTATCTTCTGTTTGACGGTGAGGACCGCCGGAGAAAGGGCGGCCAGGCAGGGAAACGCTCCCTCTTCCGCCGCAACCGGCGCGAGCAGCCGCAGACCAGCGAAGGGATGGCAATTCCCCCGGAATTCCGTTGAAAAGATATAGCTGCAAAATGCCCGCCGGATGAACGAGTCTGGCGGGCATTTTATCTTTTTAGACAAACAATAAGCTAAACTAGAACTCAAACAGAGAAGCTGCTTCTGGAAGTCCGTGGAGCATTCGCTTGATCCGGTCGCGGACATCGTAATTGCATTCGTGAGAGAACACCTCGTGGAACAGCCGCATATTTTTTTCCTGGAAAATCTCCTGCATCGTGTTCCTGAGAATCGACAGAACCTTTCGTTCGTCTGGAGTGAGGGCAGCTCGGTCGATCTCTTCATAGGTATAGTCCAGAACCAGATGAATATATTCCGGGACATACGCATAATCGACCAGCGTCACCCCCAATTGCAGATAATCGGCAACTGCATGGCTGGAAATTTTCTGACAGGTTTCGTCGATCTCCTGTTCCCTGCGCTGATGGATCAATCCTTTGCTTAAAATTTCTGCGCAGACCAGAAAGGTTTCATCAGCCAGCGCGGTTCTCTGCTGTTTGAACTCCATATCGGACTCTCTCCTTCATTCTGTTTCAAAATAAATTGGATTGCGCTTATAGAATCTTAACAGTGGCTTTCAAATTAAGGACTTGCCCATCTTCGTGAATGCGAAAATAAGCAGTAGCAGAAGAAAAAGAACCAATATTTATTTCTTCAGATATTGAAATTCCGATTCCACAAGTACCCATTCCACGTTCATGTGAAAGATGAGTTCCCGTAGTATTTGTATATTTTAACCAACATGTCACATTATCAAGTTTATCGATCCCAACATTAAGTATCGTGCATTTTACTAAACCGGGTTTTATCTCCGCTGCGGAGACTTTCACTAGGTGAGTACCGGCTCTTGCAGTTCCATCGATGGGATCTACTTCAATTACTGTGAAGTTATCTTCCGATATGTCTATAGGTGTGACGGCTGAAGCAGGAAGCGAAATAGATAAAGTTAAGAGTAAGACTAGGGCTTGTTTGAAAAATAAATATTGCACAAGTCGTGTGCAAGTGCGAAAATAGGCACATGAAAAGGTATGAATTGACAAAAGAACAATGGGAACGCGTGAAAGCGATACTACCGCCAGAAAGGACAGGGCAGCGTGGCCGTCCTCGGAAAGACGATAGAAAAATGCTCAATGGGATGCTTTGGATCACCCACAGCGGAGCCCAGTGGCGGGAACTGCCGGAGGTATATGGCCCCTGGCAGTCTGTGTACGCCCGATTTGCCAAATGGCGGGACGACGGCACATTGGAAGCTGTGTTTCGTGCATTGTCCACAGATGCGGATATGGAAAACCTGAGCGTGGACTCTACTTGCATCAAGGTTCATGAAAGTGCCAATGGAGGGGGAAAAAACGGCGGATAAGGCAATCGGACGAACCAGAGGCGGGTTGAATACAAAGCTGCACGCTATTGTGGATGGACTGGGGAACCCGGTTAAGTTCATGCTGTCCGCGGGGAATGACCATGATTCAGTCCACGCTGTTGAATTGCTGGAGAAGGTAGAAATCAGCGGCAGCAATGTATTAGCAGACCGTGCTTATGGGGCAAAGGCGATTCGAACTTATATTTCAGAACAAGGTGCTTGCTATGTGATCCCGCCACAGAGCAATGTTTCTGACCCATGGCCGGTAGATTGGTGGCTGTACAAAGAGCGCCATTTGGTTGAGTGCTTCTTCCAAAAGCTCAAATGGTTTCGCAGGATTGCCACAAGGTATGACAAGTTGGATGCTTCCTTTCTCGCCTTTGTTTACCTCGCCTCTATCGCTATTCTGTTGATTTAGCACTACTTTCACGTTTTTTCAAACAAGCCCTAAAATAAAGCTAATAAAAATTTTCGAATTTTTACACATTGTTAGTCCACCAATTTTAAATTTGTCCATAAACTGATTTTAAAGTATGATCATGATCTTTATAATTATATATACTGAATAAATTTAAAACAATATGAAACATTAACAAAAATTAATTATAAATATTGGTTGAAATGGGGAAGTTCATTACCCTGATGCGGGAGCAGACCAAGGGAATCGACAATGGGGTCACGATCAATCTGACCGGCAGCAGCCTGAGTGCACTCGAATCGACTGCCAATGAGGTCAAAACCGTCATGCAGTCGTTTGAAGGGGTCGTGTCCGCGTCGACCAGTCTGTCGGACGGCAGCCCGCGTGCAGAGATCGTAGTCGATGCGGTGCAGGCCGCTGCGATCGGTACCACCCCGTCAGCGGTTGTCTCGACCGTTCGGAACATGCTTTCGGGCACTCAGGCAGGGAGCATTCAGGAGAGCGACGAGGAATACAACATCAAGGTAATGTATCCCGAGGGGCGCTATCACGATGTGAGCGACCTTTCCGGACTGATGATCTCAACCAGCTCGGGCGGGAAGGTGCCGCTGACCGACGTGGCCGAGATTGTCTACAACAACAGCCCGTCCCAGATTCAGCGGCAGGACGGGGATTATCAGGTCTCGGTGACCGGGCAGACAGCGACCGGTATGTCGGATTCCGCCCTTTCCAACCAGATCATGCAGCGGATCCGGCAGATGGATCTGCCCGAGGGGGTGAACATCAGCCAGGGCGGCAACATGCGCATGATGAACGATGAGTTCAACGCGATCTACAGCGCGCTTGCTACAGCGGTCTTTCTGGTGTTCGTGGTCATGGCAATGCAGTTTGAGTCGATGCGGTTTTCACTGGTGGTCATGTTGTCGGTGCCGTTCTCAATGACAGGCGCATTCTTCGCGCTGATGATCACCGGGCAGGCGATCTCGATGACCTCCCTGATCGGGCTGGTCATGCTGGTCGGCATCGTGGTCAACAATGCGATCGTGCTGATCGACTATGCCAATGTCCTGCGGCGCGAACACGGTATGTCCGCCCGCGATGCGCTGATCCGCTCGGGACGCACCCGTCTGCGCCCGATCCTGATGACCACCCTCACCACCGTTCTTGGCCTGCTCCCGACCGCTATCGGGATCGGCGGGCAGGTCGAGATGATGCAGTCGATGTCGATTGTCGTGATCGGCGGTCTGACCTTCTCGACCCTGCTGACCCTCATCCTGATTCCGACCGTCTATCTTCTGTTTGACGGTGAGGACCGCCGGAGAAAGGGCGGCCAGGCAGGGAAACGCTCCCTCTTCCGCCGCAACCGGCGCGAGCAGCCGCAGACCAGCGAAGGGATGGCGATTCCCCCGGAATTTCGTTGAAAATATAGAAACATAAAAACCAGTTGTTATCACTACAACTGGTTTTTTGTATTTGCAAAATATTTCAATTTGTATTTATTATCAATTGAAATTTTAATTTATTTATTGTATTATAAAATTAATGATAGGAGGGCTAACGATGAGAAAAAAATTAGCATTATTACTTGCCGCAGGGATCATGTGTTGTGTTGGAACAATACCTGTCGCGTCTGTTGCTGATGAAATGGCTGTAGCAGGTAAAAGTTCTGTAAGTGAACTGATTGATGATTTGGATTCTTCGGCACACGGTGGTGTATTTTATGATGGAAACGGGGTTCTCCATATTTTTGCCAAGGATCGGGAAGCACTTCTGAAATCCCGGAGGCTTCAAAATGTAGTTAGGAACCGAGAGATGGAGATTGTGATTGAAGAGGCTGAATATTCTTTGGACGAGTTAGAATCTGCGCAGAAACGGCTTCTCGAGCATCAGAATGAGCTGGCAATCGTTGCTGTAGGATTGTATGAACCGGAAAATGCCCTGTCTGTCTATACCAGCGATACTTCGGATGAAAACAAAGCCGCGATTGCATCTGTTGCCGGCATGAAAAACATTCGTTATAAAGAATCCTCTGGTTTTGCTGCTTCTCCTGCCATTTGACGGTGAGGACCGCCGGAGAAAGGGCGGCCAGACAGGGAAACGCTCTCTCTTCCGCCGTAACCGGCGCGAGCAGCCGCAGACCAGCGAAGGGATGGCAATTCCCCCGGAATTTCGTTGAACAGATCAGGACAGCCGCATCTGCTTTCCAGGTGCGGCTGTTTCGCGGAGAACTTTGTATTGGGGTCAAAAGGAGCTGAAAAATGCCCGCCGGATGGATGGTCCGGCGGGCGTTTTATTTTGAAAAATAAATTTAAATATGGTTTTTATATAGCCAGTTGAATCAAACGAAGAACACCTGACTGTCCCTCAGACGTGCGAAAAACGCCGGCCTCGTGATGACGCTGCCTGGACAGCAGAATGAGAATATTGTATGATAAAAACCGCTCTACAAGCGCGTGGAGCGGTCTTTTCCAGGAAAGCCATTACAAATTATCCGAATCAAACGGGGAACAGTAAGGGGAGTGTTTCAAACAATGACAGGAGGGATTTCAACATGATCTACGGCTATATCCGCGTCAGCACACGGGAACAACACGAGGACCGGCAGATTATTGCTTTGCGGGAGATGGCAGTGCCGGAGGCAAACCTATTTATGGATAAGCAGTCCGGCAAAGACTTTGAACGCCCGCAATACCGCCAGATGGTGCAGAAATTGAAAAAAGACGATCTGCTCTATATCAAGAGCATCGACCGTCTGGGACGCAACTACGGAGAAATTTTAGAACAGTGGCGAGTGCTGACCAAAGAAAAAGGGATTGACATTATGGTGCTGGATATGCCGCTGTTGGACACTCGCCGGGGCAAAGACCTAATGGGAACCTTCCTCAGCGATATTGTCCTCCAAGTATTGTCCTTTGTGGCGGAAAACGAGCGCGCCAATATTCGCCAACGCCAAGCGGAGGGCATTGCAGCGGCAAAAGCCCGAGGCGTTAGATTCGGCAGGCCCCCAAAGCCCCTGCCGGATAACTATCACAGCGCCTACCAACGATGGAAGGCTGGAACGATCACGGGAACAGCTGCCGCCAAGGAATGCGGAATGGCGCTGGCCACCTTTCGTTACCGGGCAGAACTGTATAAACAGGCAGAAACAACTTGAAAAAGCAACACTTTTACAACAATATGTACTTTCCTGTATATCCCCATCTTTTTATTACATATAAAGGATATCACAACAATGGAACAATTTCAATACTTTGACGGGAATTTTTTAAGAGAGAAAAAGTTTACAGGAAAGTACGCATTTTGGTAAATGGAGAAGTGAGTCTATCAGGGCATCATCTCCCGGGTCCCCAAAAACGGCCTGGAGTGACAGCCACAGGAAAAAGTCGGAAACGGTACTGGGACAACCGAAATAATCGGCGGTACCTCTCCCATCCAAAGCCCCAAACGCCTGCGCAGAAGAACAAAACGGGATCGCGTTTTGCACAGAGCGGGGCTGCGGAAAACGAGATGATGGGTGGTTTATCATGTGGAGGTATGGGTCTGGAGGACCTGCACTGCGGGAGCGCAGGCAAGGCCAGCGGCACTATCTGCGCCATAAGCGGATGTTGGATGTGGTGCTGTCCCTGCTGGCGCTGATGGTACTGTCGCCGCTGCTGCTGGCCATCGGCCTGCTGGTGGCGGTGGACGATCCCCGCGGCAGTCCGATTTTTCGCCAAGAGCGGGTGGGTAAGGGGGGCCGGCGGTTTTGGATGTACAAATTCCGAACTATGTGTGTGGACGCGGAGACACGTCTGGAGGAGCTGTCGTTGTACAACGAGATGAGCGGCCCCACCTTTAAAATGCGGGAGGATCCACGGATCACCCGGGTTGGGAGAATCCTGCGCAGGACCAGCCTGGACGAGCTGCCTCAGTTGGTGAATGTGCTTAGGGGGGAGATGTCGCTGGTGGGACCGCGGCCGCCTCTGCCCCGGGAGGTGGCCCAGTACACTCCATATGAGTGGCAAAGGTTGAGCATCACGCCGGGCCTCACCTGCTATTGGCAGGTGAGGCCGGACCGGTATGAGCTGTCTATGGACCAGTGGGTGGCGCTGGACCTCATGTACATACAGGATCGGTGTCTCCGCCTGGATTGGCAGCTGATATTCCAGACGGTGGGAGCCATGGTGCGGGGCAGTGGACGGTAACCGATGGAACCTAGGAGGAGAAACGATGCGTAAGCAAGCGGAACAGACAAATACGGCCCCAAAAAAGACGGGCCGGAAGCCCTGGCGGCAAAAACGGGTGTGGACGGCCTTCTGTGCGCTCCTTGCCGCAGGACTGCTGGCTCTGGGCGGGTGCTTCTTGCTGTCAGACGAGTTGGAGGTGACCTTTCACCATCTTTACTCACCCAAGGCAGCGAGTGGGGAAACTATCCGCGTGATTGTGCTCTCTGATCTGCACAATCGGGAGTTTGGGCCGGCAAATCAAGAGCTGGTGGATCAGACCGCTGCCCTGCGGCCTGATCTGATCGCCATAGCGGGGGACATGGTCAATGCAGACGACGAAAGTCTGGACGTGATCCTGAGTCTATGCAGCCGGCTGTTGGAGATCGCCCCTGTCTACTACAGCCCGGGCAATCATGAGAGCAGCCTGATGTACGAAAAGGGGAGCCATTTGGAGAACCTGCTGCTGGAGCAGGGCGTACACGTCCTGGTCAACCGCGCGGAAGCGGTGACGATCCACAAAACTCCGCTCCTCATCGGCGGGCTAACCACTTCTGCGGAAGGATACGAGGAATATGGCGCCGCTTTTTTCGAGGAATATGAGAGAAGCGGCGGTTTTAAGCTGCTCATCGCCCACTATCCCAGCCTGTTTTATGATTATCTGGCGGACAGGTCGGTGGACCTGGGCGTCTGTGGCCATTACCATGGCGGGCAGGTCTGGATTCCCTTTGTGGGCGGGCTGTACCATGGGGATACAGGAATGTTCCCAAAATACAGCGGCGGGCTGTACAGCCTGACCCACAGCACGATCTTTGTGTCAAGGGGGATGGGGGGACACAGTGGTCTTCCCCGCATCAACAACCGTCCCGAGCTGGCGGTCATTGATATTAGGGCTTGTTTGAAAAATAGTGAAGGCTGAGCTAAATCAACAAAATAGCGATAGCGGCAATGTAAACGAA
>NZ_QZEG01000050.1:0-19104 GCF_009917605.1 Anaerotruncus sp. 1XD42-93
ATATCGCTTCATGGCTCTATTTTCGCACTTTTATTTGGTTTGTGCAATATTTATTTTTCAAACAAGCCCTAAAAGGGCAGCTTATCTCCGGAAACCCGGATTTCCTCGACCTCATCGTTTCCGGTATTGGGCGGCTACTGTGCCGCCAGGGACTGTGGCTGTACCGCCTCTTTTCCACCGCCGGGGACATACTCCAGGTCGTACAGGGTATAAAGGACCCCACTGGCGTTGCATTACAAAACTCCTACCTGGATACCTCCCTCAAAGTGAGGGGATAGCTTAACAACAATTTGCTCTTTTAGTTTACCGTATACGATATCTTGTTGTCAGCGTGATTTCGATACTGTATATAGTTTCCATCTGCTTTTCTGTGCCTCCTAATGGTATAGATGAAGCTGCAACAGCTCTATCCATTTCATTTATCATGGAGAATTTTCTGTATCTTTTTTCCCATGCTTATAGTTCGTTGATGGTGTCTGTTACAGCCATATCCCGTATCCGTTTGGCTGGGGCATGGATAGCGGCAAAGGTTGCCGAGGCGACAAACAGTACAACGATGAGCAGCCGGAAAACCGGTATCGTCCATACGGCATAAGCGAAGTGGTCTCGGATCAGTATGTTGAACAGTATCTTTCCGATAGCCAGACCGCCGGTGCATCCGATCACCCCTCCGGCTAGGGCGTAGGTAACGGCCTCGGCGGCGATCATTTGGGTCACCTGGCGGCCATCCATCCCCACGGCCCGCATCGCCCCATACTGCTTGCCCCTGGCGGACACGCTCATGGAGATGCTATTCATGATGTTCAGCACCGTGACCATGGCAATGATGGCCAAAAAGCTGTAAACGCACAGCACAAAGGCGATATAGGTTCCAAAGGTACGCTGTCCCCTCTGGTCCCGGAAGAGAAGCCCCTCGTCCAGCAGGTCGCTTATCGCGGCCGCGCTCTCGTCTGTCAGATCACCCTGCACCATGACAAGGGAATAATCACCAATACCGGTCAGCCGGAGGAAGGTCTCGTCGGAGGTAATAACAGAAACTTTGCCATGGGAGAAGCCGTCCCCGCTAAACAGGTCGTATTTCAACAGCCCTGCCACGTTCAGCGCCTCGCCATTTACCCAGATAATATCCCCCTTGTGAAGCGGAGCGTCCGGGTCGCAGATTGCCAGCACATAGCTGTTGTCCCCGTAGACTTTGGAGAGGTCGCTGCCCTTTTTCAGTACATCGTCCTTTTTCAGTGCATTCAGGTCGAAATCGTCAAAGGAAATGAGGTCAACGGTCTGGGGCAAGCCCTCCTGCCCCAGCTCTGCCGGGACTTCAAAGACGCTCCGGCGGCCAAAAACATTCTCTACCCCGTCTATCGCCCGAATGGCCTTTGCTATTTTCGGGGATACGCAGTTCATCCCCGACTCCCCGTAGATCGTGATGTCGGCATCGCTGGCAGACTGGGGCAGCAGATAGCCCACCCAATCCAGCAGAACAGAGAAAGTCAGAAACAGGATGATACTCAAGGCAAAGGATCCTGTCATCAGAACAAGATTCTTTTTGGCCGATACCGCATGATGGGTTCCAAGGGAGAGCTCAATAGGAAGGGCACCGGTACGGACCGCCCGCTGCGTCCGATCGGTACTCCCTGTGTTTCCCGAAACCGCCGCAATAGGAGACACTTTAGCCGCCTGTCTTGCCGGCATCCAAGCGGCGATCAGTACGGTGACGATCCCCATTACAACGCCACTGACGACCCCGATGGCGCTGACGCCAAAGAGTGGAATAGCGGTAAACTCCTCCTGGACCACGAACCGCAGAATAGCGCACAGGGTCCAGGAACTGACTGTTCCCAGAATGATACCGATAGGAATGGCTGTTTTGCACCAGTTCAGAGCCTCCAAACGCACGAACCGTGCAAGCTGCTGGCGGCTCATGCCGATGCAGCGCATCATTCCAAAAAACTTTGTCCGTTGGGCTACAGTGCTGTTGATGCTGCCTGAGATCATCAGAACCCCAGCGATCAGGATCAGGAGGAACAGGGCCCCGGCAATCAAAAAAAGGGATTGCCCCATAGAAGTGTCCATGATTGCCTGAAGGGTAAACGCCTGACCATGCTTTTTGGCAAGCCGGCTCTGCTCCATACGAACCGCCATATCAGCCATACTGAAGATAGCCGACACCAGGAACACAGCGAAGATGATGCAAAGGAGGGTCATGCGGTTCTGCCTCCGGCGCACCTTGGCAGAGATTGGGATCAGGCTGAGATAGCTTTTCATTCCCGGCACCCCCCAAGGTCGGTTAGTACACCGTCAGACACCTGGAGCACCCGGTCCGCTGTGTGGGCGATGCCGGGATTGTGGGTGATCATAATAACCGTCTGCTCGTACTGCCTGGCGGTCTTTTTCAGCAGAGCAAGGACCTCGCTGCTGTTTTGAGAATCCAGATTGCCTGTAGGTTCATCGGCCAGAACCAGGGAGGGCCGGGTGATCAGCGCTCGCCCGATGGCTACCCGCTGCTGCTGGCCGCCGGAGAGTTGGCTGGGCAGATGGTTCCGGCGCTTCTCCAGCCCCAGGACGGCCAGCAGCTCCTCCAGATACCTCGTGTTAGGCCGCTGGCGATCCAGTAGCAGGGGGAAAATCATGTTCTGTTCCACGGAAAGCTCCGGGATCAGGTGGAACGCCTGAAAAATAAATCCGATATTCCGGCGCCGGAAGACAGTGAGGGCCTTTTCCTTCATAGCGAAGGTATCCTCCCCCCCAATATAGACCCTCCCAGAGGTGGGGGTATCCAGCGCGCCGATCATGTTCAGCAATGTGCTCTTGCCGGAGCCGGATTCCCCAACGACAGCAACAAATTCCCCTCTGGGGACAGAAAAGCTGACATCCTTCAAGGCGTGTACTGCTGCTTCGCCACCGCCGTAGGTTTTGCAGATGTGTTCTACTTGTAACAAGTCCATCTGTGTAATGCTCCTTTCCTTCATTGGACTGCGTAGACAGCATACCACGCAAACCTTACTGTCCGATAAATCGCAGATGACTATTTTGTCATGATTGGAAAACAGATGGTGAATGTCGTTCCGTGCCCCAGTTCGCTATGGACTTCCATGCTGCCCTGATGGGCCTCTATGATCGACTTTGCCAGCGGCAGACCGAGACCCACTCCCTGAGTATCCTTGGAAAATCGGCTTCGGTAAAAGCGTTTGAAGATATGGTATAGGTCCTCTGAATGGATACCGCTGCCGTTGTCCTCCACGGTGATCTGGGTTAGGCAGGGGGATTGCTGCCACCGAATTTGGATGCGGTCCCCCTGTGTTGTGTGGTCCAGGGCGTTCTTGACAAGGTTCCCGATAGCCTCCGTCAGCCATACCCGGTCACAAAGGAGGACGCTCTGCTCATCCCCCGCCAGAACAAGTTCTTTTCCCTCTTGCCCGGCCCGGAAGGAATATTGTCCTTTGATCTGCTCCAGCAGCTCCGAGAGGTTCTCTGGCAACTGCTCCAGGGTGATGGCCCCTGCATCCAGCCGGGCCATTTTCAACAGGCTTTGCACCAACGATTCGAGCCGGTCAAGCTCCTGCTCCGAGAGGCCTGTAAACTCTCGGACCGTATCGGCGTTGTCTGCCTCCTGCTGAAGGATGCCGTTATAAATGTTCAGCGCGGCGATGGGCGTTTTAAGCTGGTGGGAGATGTCGGAAATGGTGTCCCGCAGAAATTCCTTGGCCTGCCGCTCACTGTCGGTGTGGGCATCCGCAATGGCCACCAGAGAATTGACCTCATGAAACAGGCGGTACATGGCCCCTTCTTCATTACATTCAATGCCGCCCTCTCGCCGGTCCAGAATGTACTCTGCAATCTGGCGGGCAGCTTCCTCCATTTTCCGCTCCTGCTGCCCCAGGCGATGGCAAACCACCCACAGGGCGGTCAATGCACCGCACAACACGCAGCAGAGCAAAGCCACCGGCAAATTCATTGTGTCCTTCCTCCCGTATTCCATTTGTATCCCATGCGGCGGACGGTGATGACCCGTGCCGGTCTGGCTGGGTCATCCTCTATCTTTGCACGCAGGCGGCGGATATAGACCGCCAGCGTGTTGCCGTCCGTAAAGTCTCCATCACAGTCCCAGAGCCTCCCCATGATCTGCTCCGGGGAAAGGATAATGCCGGGATGCTCCATGAAAAAACGCAGGAGTTTATATTCCGTCGCTGTCAGCTCTATCGGTCCGCCGTCCTTATAAGCCCGGCCCTCCAGCAGCTGAAGGGTGATTCCGTTGGAACACAATTCTTCGGGTGTCTGCCGGAAATGCTGGCTCCTGCGAAGGAGCGCATGAATCCTTGACATGAGTACCGCCAGCTTGAAGGGCTTTGTGATGTAATCATCGCCGCCTATGTCCAAGCCCATGATGATGCTGGTCTCCGCATCCGAGGCGGTGAGGAAAATAATCGGGACCTGTGATGTCCGCCGGACTTTTTCGCAAAATGCAAAGCCCGAACCGTCCGGGAGGGAAACATCCAAAACAAGCAGATCATACTTTTCCTCTTGCCACAGACTCTCGGCTTCCTGGAGCGTGCGTGCGATGTCCAGGTTATAGCCAGCCTTTTGCAAGGCAAAGGAAAGCCCGCTGATCAGGCTCAGGTCATCTTCCAACAGGAATAATTTACTCATGGCGCTCCCTTCCTTTCAAGCGTATTTTACGCAAATTTCCTATCGCCCTATCAAGGTCCGTAAAAAGGCGGAACACAGCAGCACAAGAACAACCGCCGTGTTCCGCTTTTGTACTTTGGGCAGAGCGTAACCCCCAACATTTATCCCTATGCCTGTCCATGTAGTCGGCCACAGAGGTTTCCCCCGCCTTCCTCGGCAAAGGGGAGCAGCCAGTCCGGGATGACACCGTCATCCGCTCTCAAAAATCCCAGCGTTTTTTCCATGGGCCGCTCCTTCCCATCCCATACAGGAATAAACCAGTCCACGGAGTATTCTTCGCCGTCCCCGCCTGCGAAAACGGGCTTTTCCGGGTAACCGCCATTATAGGCCAAATAGTGTTCCCGCACCTCTGCGGGGATTTTTACATGAAATTTCTGCTCAATACGATCTAAGAACCCGTATTCACAACCATTCGACACCGTCTGAGCGGGTCTTTTGCCGGACTGCCGCGCTGAAAAACCTTGCAATACACAAAGTATTGTCTGCGTTTTTTCGCCTTGCAGGACAGCAAAATCCCTCGCCCATCCGGCATCCCCTGATTATGAATACAGGTTCTAAATCTTTTTTGCCTTCCCGCTGGCGTCTAAAATCGGATGGTTGTACATCGTTTTTGCCTCCTCCTCAAAAAACAGGGGAAATCCCTGCCGTATTTTTACGCTGGTATTATAAGGGATAATGTTCAACGTTTTATCTGCTTTTGAAAAAATCAGAGCACTTCATGGTGGAAACACCAGCACCGTTTTGAAGCCCTTCCCCGGCTCGCTTTCCATCGTCATCGTCCCCTTGTGGGCCTCTGCGATCTGCCGAACCAGCAGGATGCCCAATCCGTGGCGCAGGTTCAGTTTTTCGTCTGTGCTTTCCATAGGGCGGCTGTCTGCATCCAACTCCTTCAGCTTTTCCGCCGGTACCCCCACACCATCATCTGCAACGGCGATGATCGTATCCGTTGCCTCCCCTGTAACCGAAACATCGATCCGGCAGCCTTGGGGATTGTGGGCGATGCTGTTCTGGATGAGATTGCACAAGGCTCGTTTCAGCAGGGCTTCATCCCCCTGGAGGGCGGCCGATTCGCTTTTGGGGCCAGCGTAAAATCCGATCTCATACCGCTCCTCCAGTCCGCCATCGAGAAATTCACAGACGGCCTGCCGGGCCAGCTCCACCGGATAGACCTTCTCCATCCGAAGGGGCTGCATGGAATACTCCAGCCGGGAGGCAAGGTTCAGGTCGGAGATGAGGCTCCGCAGCCGTTCCCCCTGCTTTCGGATGCCGGCGGCCTGTTCCCGGACAGAGGCCGGAAGGTTCCCGTCCTCCTCCAGTTGCCCGGCAAAGCCCAAGATCACCGAGAGGGGGGTTCGCACATCGTGGGAGACGCCGCTGATCCAATCGGCCCTGGCACTGTCCTTTTTGGCGATAAAGACCCCTGCCTTGTTCAGCTGCCGGTTGATCTCCGACAGCTCCCCCTTTTCCGGGAGGCTCACCGGCTGGCCGGAGGCCACCGTCTCGATGCCCTGCAAGATAGGGGCGACCGCTTTTTCCACCCGCCCCATATTCCACCAGATCAGCAGGACCACCGCAATCAGATTGACCACGACGGCAACGGCAAGGCCGGCAAAAATGATCCGGATATAGGGCTCCTTGTAGGTGGAGCAGTATTTGACAAAGCTGTTTTTCGCTGTGCCGACTACCAGAAGCCCCGCCGGATGCTCCAATACAAAAACGGGATAGTCCCTTAAATACCATCGGCTGAATTTGGCCACATCGGTGGGGGTGTAGCGCCGGGGCAGTTCTTCCGGCAGGCGCTCCTCCCAGACCACCGCCCCAGTGTCATCCAGAAGCATGGCCCAGGAGTCGTTTTCCTTTAGCCCCTCCTCCAGCCCGACCGCCGCGGTCAGGCCGCCTGTTTCGTCCACGGTGACACTGTCCCACACCTCATGGATGGAGATTTCTGGGCCGTTGGATGCTTTCCAGGCCCATACCAGCATCGAAATGTACAACAGCGCGTTGAGCAGCAGGAACAGGAGGATAATCCCCACCATGGTCAAAAAATATTTCCGAAAAAAGCGCTTTACCGTTTTCATTTCTCCGGCTCCTTCACCATCAGCTTGTACCCCAGCCCCTTTACCGTAAGAAGGGAGACGGGCTTTGACGGGTTCTCTTCAATCTTCTCCCGTAGATGCCGGATGTGGGTCATGAGGGTGTTTTCGTATCCCTGCCAAATGTCGCCGCAGGCCATCTGGCAAAGGACCCCGATGGTAACGATGCGCCCCGGATTCTCCGCCAGCTTTTGAAAGATGGCGTATTCCTTTGCAGTCAGCGGGAGCCGCTGCTCCCCTTTGACAGCCTCCGCCCGGTCCAGATCCACATAGGAGGCTTCCAATGTGACGATATTGTTCTCCTGAGAATAGACCCGTTTCAGGATCGCCCGGACCCGCAGCAGCAGCTCCTTGGGAAGAAAGGGCTTCACCAGGTAGTCGTCCGCCCCCAGTTCAAAACCAGCAAAGCGGTCCTCCGCCTCCCCCTTTGCGGTGAGCATCAGCACCGGGACGCTGCTGACAGCGCGAACCTCCTGAAGCAGCGCAAAACCGTCCAGGCCGGGCATCATCACATCCATAATGATGATACCCGGCATTTTTTTCGAGAGCAGCGCCAGGGCTTCTTCCCCGGAGGCCGCCGTGACCAGCTGGGTATAACCTGCATGAGAAAAGATAGAACAGATCATGTCCCGCAAGTCTTTTTCATCGTCAACGATAAGAATTTCTTTATCCAGCACAGGACCACCTCCTACCCCAATTTTTATTATAGTCCGGGGAAGAAAAAATGTATAGCCCGCAGGCGTAATCTCAAGGTATTCTCAAGGTTCTCTCAAAGAAAACGCAAGGATGGCGTGGTAAACTGGCAGCGTAAAAAGGAGGTAGCTGCCATGAGCAGATATGTCATCGAAACAGAACGGCTCACCAAACAATATGGAACCCAAAAAAGCGTGGACGGGCTGGATCTTCATGTCCGGCCGGGCCGTATCTACGGCCTGCTGGGCAGAAACGGCGCCGGGAAAACCACCACTATGAAGCTGCTGCTGGGACTGGCCACACCTACATCCGGGGAGGTGTCCATCTGGGGAAAGCCTCTTGGGGGTAACGAAAAGGAGCTACTGCCCCACATCGGCAGCCTCATCGAATCCCCCGGCTTTTATCCCAACCTCACCGGAACAGAAAACCTGCGTATCTTCGCCACCCTGCGGGGGGTGGACGGCCGCGGCACCATCAAAAACGCACTGGAGCTGGTGGGCCTGCCCTATCGGGACAAAAAGCTGTTCTCCCAATATTCCCTGGGGATGAAGCAGCGGCTGGCCATCGCCCTGGCGGTGATGCACGACCCGGAGCTGCTGATCTTGGACGAGCCCATCAACGGCCTGGACCCCATCGGTATTGCGGAGGTGCGCTCCTTCATCCGGGGGCTGTGCGACGAGCGGGGCAAGACCATCCTCATTTCCAGTCACATCCTTTCCGAGGTAGCCCTGCTGGCGGACGACATCGGTATCATTGACCACGGCGTGCTGCTGGAGGAGGAGAGCCTTGGAGAGCTGGAAGCCAAGAGCGACAAGTACCTTCACTTCACCGTCTCCGACGGGGAGCGGGCAGCAGAAATTTTGAGGGGCGTTTTCCCCGCGGACCGGTTCATCCTGGAGGACCGCCACAGCCTACGGGTCAATTCCACCAAGGTTCCAGTAAGCAAACTCGTCTCCGCCTTTGTGCGGGCCGGCCTGGGGGTTTCGGAGGCGGTGACGGTGGAGGAAAGCCTGGAGGACTACTTTAAGCGGGTGACAGGGGGTGAAGGGATTGCTTAAACTGATCGGCTGTGAACTGGCGAAATTAAAGCGAAAAAAATTCATCTCCTTTGTCATCCTCTCCGCCTTTCTGTTTCCTCCCCCTCTGGCAGTGATGATGCTGACCCCCAGCATGGTGGCCCGGTACGACACCAAAGCCCAGCTGTTTGACGATTTTTACCAGTTTGTCCTTGGTTACGCAGTGGAGCTGCTCTTGCCCTGCGTCATCGCCATCATCGCCGCCATGCTCTTTTTTATGGAGCGGGACAACGACACCTTCAAAAACCTGCGGACCATCCCGGTGACCGGTACCCAGATGATCTTTGCCAAGATCACGGTTTTGTTTCTGTTCGGGCTGATCTTCTGCCTGTCCTCGGCCACGGTCGCCATCCTCTGCGGAAGCCTCATCGCCGAGGTGGGCGGGCTCGGCTATAAGCTGTGGCTGGCAGTGAAGCTGGGGGTGTTCATCACGGCGGGGACCCTGCCCCTGGTAGTGCTGGTGGTCTTTTTCAGCAGAACCTATATCTTCTCCACCCTGCTCTGCATCTTTTACAGTGTGCTGAGCCTGACCGCCGAGGGCTGTTACGAGGTCATGCCCAAGTTTCTCTGCTGGCTGATGCCCATTCCCCTCACAAATCTTTGGTGCGCTGGGGATATGATCCGGCACGGAGCCCGGGAGAGCGTGGGCAGATTGCAGTATCTGATCCCCACAACCATGCAGACGGTTTTGATCTTGGCCGTGATGTCGGTCCTGTCTGTTCTGCTCATTGACCTGCTGTACAAAAAGAGAGGGGGAGAGTAGGATGGTGGCACTGATGAAAACCGAGCTTTGGAAACTGAAACGGTATCACATGATCTGGGCAGGGGTTTTTCTGATGCTCCTTGCCGTCCTGCTCACTGTATTTTCCACCACCGCCCTGGACGGCACCGTCTGGACCTTTCCCTTTTTTGCGGAGCAGGTGATGAAGGAAAATATCACCACCATTTTCCCCATGTGTATCGCCCTCATCACCGGGTACATCATCAGCCGGGAGGAGACCGATAACACGCTGAAAAACATCCTGACCATCCCGGTGTCCTTTCCCGTTCTGCTGCTGGGCAAGCTAGCCACCGGCATGCTGCTCTCGCTGTTTCTGGGGCTCGCCAGCACCATGTTCACTGTGGCCGCATCCTTTCTGCTGGGCTTCCCCGGCGGGACGCTGCCGGCCATCCTCCAGGCAGCGGCGCAGATCATCCCCAACTGCCTGTTTCTCTATCTTGCGGTTTTGCCTATCATCGCCATCGCCGCCCGGCTTCCCAACGGGCACCTGATTGGAGCGGTGGTCGCCTTTGTCTATGGCTACGGCGGGATGTTCGCAGCGGGGAACATGACCCTGGCCAATTTGTATCCCGTGACCGCAAGCATGGGGCTGGTTGGATACCGCAGCTATGACCCGGCGGTGCATTGGAATCCACTGCTTTGTGTGTTCAGTCTTTTGGCTACCCTGCTGGTTTGTGCTGTCCTTGTCGTGACCACCAAACAAGGCACGCCAACAAAAGCGGCAAAAAAATCGAAACAGGTCATCACGAAAAAAGGTTGGTAAGGAGTGAATTACAATATGAAGAAAAAAGTGTTCATTGGTATTGGGACCGCCGCTGTCCTTCTGGTCGGTTTGGTATTCTTTGGCATCTGGTTCCTGTCGAGGACGGGCAGTGCCGGCTATTACACCCAAATCGACAACAGCCGGATGGAGGAGGTTCACAGTCGGGGAGGCGTTGTTGATTTCAAGGGTGGCCTGCCATACTCCTATACTCTATTGTCCTACGATGAAAATGGCGGCGAAAAGGAGATCACCTTCGGAACCTCCAAGGAACTGCGGGAGGGTGCTTTCCTCCGCCTCACTGTCATGCCCGTCCGGGGCGTTTTGGAGTGGGCCGAGGTGTCCTATGAGGAACTCCCCCCGATGGTCCAAAAGCGTTATGCCGTAGATTGAACTCCGAGGTGAAAAGGGGTATTCTATTGGGGAGACAGCACAGGAAAGTTGATAAAAAGTAGGAATTTACCTGATATGCTGCCCCAAAGGAGGTGTACCCCATAGGAACCAAACTACTCATCGTGGACGACGAGCCGGACATCGTCGCCATGCTGTCCAGTTTTTTCACCGGAAAGGGCTACGAGGTGCTCACCGCCCAAAGCGGTCGGGAGGCCCTGCGGCGGGCGGAGCAGTCCCCGGACCTCATCCTGCTGGATGTGGCCATGCCGGAGATGGACGGCCTTGCCGTCTGCCAGGCTATCCGGGACCGCTTGGCCTGCCCAATTCTGTTCCTCACTGCCCGGATCGAGGACGCCGACAAGGTGCGGGGCTTTTCCGCCGGAGGGGACGACTATATTTTAAAGCCCTTTTCCTTAATGGAACTGGAAGCCCGGGTCCAGGCTCATTTGCGGCGGGAGGTCCGGCATCAGTCCCAGGCCCGGATCAAGTTTTCCGGGGAATTGTCCGTCGATTTTTTAGAACGGCGGCTCTTCTTCGGCAAGGAGGAAATCCCCCTCACCAAAAAGGAGTTTGACATCGTGGAACTTTTGTCCCAGAATCCCGGCCAGGTCTTTGACAAGGAGCGTATCTACGAAAAAATCTGGGGCTACGACAGCGAGGGAAGCAGCGGGGTGGTGGCGGAGCATATCCGCAGGGTCCGGGCCAAGCTGGCCGTCCACTCGGACAGGGCCTATCTGGAAACGGTTTGGGGGTGCGGCTACCGATGGAGCAGATAAGGCGCCGCTGGTGGGATCTCCCCCTGAGAAAAGCCCTGGTGGTGTACATCACCGTCGCTGTTCTGCTGGCCCTGGCCCTCTGCGAGATGACTGCCAACCTGTGCGACCTGGGCGTAAAGAAGATCCGTGCCGCCTACCCGGACAACATGGAAAAATACTACCTCACCAACGAGCGCGGGGAACAGCTGGGGGAGGGGACCTATATCGGCACCGATCCCTTCCCCCTGTCCCCGGAGGACCAGCGGACAGTGGACATCCTCCGGGCCCTGCCCACGGTGACAACGCCGGTGTGGTCCGCCCTCTGCATCCTGGGGGCGGCGCTGCTTTTCTACCGGAACAAGCTGAAACGGCCCCTGGCAGAGCTGCGGCTGGCCTCGGAAAAGATCTCCCAGAACGACCTGGATTTTACCGTCACCGTCCACAGCAGGGATGAACTGGGGCAGCTCTCCGCCTCCTTCGAGACGATGCGGGCCGCCCTGGCCCGGAACTTCTCGGAGATGTGGCGGCAGATGGAGGAGCGCAAGCGTCTCAACGCCGCCTTTGCCCACGACCTTCGGACCCCCCTCACCGTCCTCAAGGGCTACAACGAGATGCTCCAAGCCAGCGGGGAGGAACCGACCCGGGCCACCGCCGTCGCCATGGGGCGGCATATCGACCGGCTGGAGCAGTATGTCTCCACCATGAGCCAGCTCCACCGCCTGGAGGACACCCGACCCGAACTCCGGTCAACACCCCTGTCCCCCCTGGCGGCCTCCTTGGCGGAAAGCGGTAAGATGGTCTGTACCCAGGCAGGGAAGGGTTTTTCCATGGAGAACCGGACTGCTTCCCCCCGGCTTGCCCTGGACGGGGCCTTTGTCGCCCAGGTGTTTGGCAACCTTGTTGCCAACGCCGCCCGGTACGCCGGGAGCGCCGTGGCCCTCTCCCTGGCGGAGACCGACGGCGGGCTGCTCCTCACGGTGGCGGACGACGGCCCCGGATTTGCCCCGGAGACTCTGGAAAAGGCTGCCGACCCCTACTTCACCGGGGAGAAGGGGAGCCACTTCGGCCTGGGCCTTTACATCTGCACCACCCTTTGCCGCCACCACGGCGGCTGGCTGAAGGTGGAGAATGGCCCGGCGGGAGCAAAAGTTACCGCTTTTTTCGGGACTGACTCCGAAATCAGATAGAAAATAGAAAATTCTGATTTATACTCTCCATGAAACCATGGGGAGTATTTTCTTCCCCGGAAAGGAGTTTTCTATGGAACTAAAGACGGTCGGGCTGACCAAACGATACGGCCCGAAAACAGCGGTGGATCACCTGGGCGTCACCCTCACCAGCGGGGTGTATGGCCTGCTGGGCCAGAACGGCGCCGGAAAGACCACCCTGATGCGGCTTTTCTGCACCGTGCAGGAGCCCACCTCCGGCAAGATCCTGCTGGATGGCGAACCGGTCCGGGAGATGGGGGAGGAGTACCGAAGCCTGCTGGGATACCTTCCTCAGCACTTCGGCTACTACCCCGACTTCACCGCCCTGGACTTTCTTCGCTACATGGCGGCGGCAAAGGGACTGCCAGACCGGACCGCCAAGAAACGGGCAGGGGAGCTGCTGGAGGCGGTGGGCCTTGCCGGGGAGAGCAGGCGGAAGGTGAAGACCTTTTCCGGCGGGATGAAGCAGCGGCTGGGCGTCGCCCAGGCCATGCTCAATGACCCCAAGATACTCATTCTGGACGAGCCCACGGCGGGGTTGGACCCCAAGGAGCGGGTGCGCTTTCGGAACCTTATCAGCGCCTTCTCCAAGGATCGGGTGGTCATCCTCTCCACCCACATCGTTTCGGATGTGGAGTTCATCGCCGAGGAGATCATCCTGATGAAGGCTGGCCAGATCATCCAGTTCGGGAAGCCCCAGGACATCACCGCCGAGATTGACGGCTTTGTCTGGGAGTGCGGCGTCCCCACCGGTCAGGCGGAGCGGTACGCCGCCTCCTGGAATGTCAGCAATCTTCGCAACGAGGAAAACGGCACCACCGTTCTCCGGGTCATCGGGGAGCGCCCTCCGGTGGCAGGAGCAGCGCGGGTTCAGCCCAATCTGGAGGACCTGTTTTTGTACTACTTTGGGGGGAATGAAGGATGAAAAAACTCATCGGCTTTGAACTGAAAAAAATCTTTTCCCGGCGGCTGACCCAGGGGGCCTTTGCCCTAGTGCTGCTCCTTTCGGCCATTCTCGGCTTTTCCACCTACCAGAACAAGTATGCCTTTGACGGTGCGGGCCGGGAGGGCACCGGCAAAGAGGCGGTGTCCATCGACAAGGCGGTGGCCGAAAGGTACGCCGGGACCCTCACCGACGAGAAGGTCCAGCGGATGCTGGCCGACCTGGTCCCCAAGACCGGGGAAAATGAGATAAACGCCCTGTATATCTACCACAACGCCACCCAGTCCGCCGTCTCCACCCGCTTTGCCGACCGGTATGGCGGCTGGAACGGCAGCACCGTGGCCGATGTGTTCGGGGAGGGAGAAGTCACCATCGGCTATGTAGACGGGTGGCTGAGCACCAGCCGGAATCTGGTGAAAATTCTGATCTTATTCTCCCTCTTTCTCATGGTGATGACCGCCCCGGTCTTCTGCGGGGAGTACGGCGGGGTGGACCAGATCCTTCTCTCCACCCGGTATGGCAGGACCAAATGCGCCGGGGCCAAGGCAGTCGCCTGTGTCCTGGCCGCTCTGCTCACCACGGTAGCGGTGCTGGCCCTGAACCTCGCCATGGCCTTCACCTTTTACGGTACCGAAGGGCTGGATTGCAGCATTCTGTTCGCCCAGCTCACCTACATCGAGGGAGGAATCCCTTTCAACATCACCTGCGGGACGATGCTGGCCTATCAGGCTTTGCTGGCCTTTACCGGGGCGCTGGGGGTGGTGGGCATCACCCTGGTTTTTTCCGCCGCCTGCAAGAGCCCCATGGTAGCCCTAGCGGCCTCCGCCCTCCTCTACGGCCTGCCGGTGCTGCTCCCCGTTTCGGAGGTCAGCCCCCTGTTCCGGCTGGTGGTGCTTTTCCCCACCTATCATGCCCAGTTCGTTTCCCTCATGTCGGTGGAGCAGATGGGCGGCGGGGCGCTGTATGCTCTTTGGGCAATTCCCGCAGGGGTGGCGCTGCTGGCCGGGGGGAGCGTTCTTGCCCGAGGAATTTTCGCAAAGTACCAGGTTTCCTGAAAACAAGCACACAAAACGGCGATAAAAGAGAGTCGGTTTTTATTATGGCAGCTACACCGATTCTGCAAACGATCCAGCTGAAAAAATACTACCAGCAAGGAGAACATATCACCAAGGCTTTGGATGGTGTGGATCTCTCTATAAATCCGGGAGAATTTGTGGCCATTATCGGCGCCTCCGGCTCCGGCAAGTCCACCCTGCTTCACATGATGGGCAGCCTGGATACCCCCATCTCCGGGGAGATCATCATTAACGGAAAGCTGTTCTCAGAAAAGAACGAATAACAGATGGCGGTGTTCCGCCGCCGTCACATCGGATTTATCTTCCAGAATTATAATCTGATCTCAATTTTGAACGCCTATGAGAACATCGTCCTGCTTGTACAGTTGGACGGAAGAAAAGTGGATCAAAGCCTGATGGAGGAAATCGTCTCTACTTTGGGACTGCAAGATAAGCTCCAGAACCTGCCCAGCAATCTCTCAGGGGGCCAGCAGCGGGTTTCTATCGCGCGGGCTCCGCTCACCAAGCCGGAGATCATATTGGCCGATAAACCTACTGGGAACCTGGACAGCAGGACCAGCGAAGATGTGCTTTCTCTGCTGAAAACCACCAGTGTCAAATTCCATCAAACCATTGTGATGATTACCTACAACAACGCCATTGCCCGGCTGGCCGACTGGGTGATCCGCATTGAGGACGGGAGGATCAAAGAATGAAGTACAGGAAAAAGAAGACCGGCACAGAAGAGGCCATTCAGGCGATCAGCCAGCGGGCCTACCGGTCAAACCGGGCATCCAACCGTCTGATTGCCACTGCAGCTATCATTGTGGTGGTTTTGATTACAGCCACTTGCAGCGTCTTTCTCAACCTTTAAAGTTTTTCCGCTCTCTAGGGCCTGAAAAGCTATGGAATCATCACCAATGTGATTTTTCCCGATCCCAGCGATGAGTAGCTGTCTCGTCTGGAAGTGTGGTGCGTCAAGCAAAGCAAAACTGCGAAAAAAACGCAACCTTGAAAAATACCGAAAAACAAACAAAAACCTAGTTTTACGGTGATAAGGAAGTATTCACAACAACTTATCATTAACGTTGACAAACAGGGTGCAAGCAAGAGCAGAGAACATATCACTTCTTCGTTAGATAGGAGGAGGCATTTTTGAATATTATATCCACAATTTTATTTGTAATCGGAGTTGTCATTTTGATTTTTAGCCTTTCCTTAAAAACGAGCAATTTTCCTGATGTACGCAAAATATTTTTGGAGCATTTTAGAGCCTGTTTTAAAACCGTTAAAGTAACTCGGACAGCTTATGCACCATAGCCTCATAGACAAACTGCTCAAACTCCGCCGTCCGAAGCGTCCCGCAGCCCTCGCAGCTCATATTGTCCGCCCGCTTGGTGCAATAAAGGTAGTGGGTTCCGGCCCGGTTGCCCAGGCTTTTCAGCGCCCGCCCACAGTGGCCGCATTTCATCTTTCCGGCCAGCCATGTATTTTTCGGCTTGCGCCCGCCCTGGAACGTGATATTCGCCATCAGCTTTTTCCTGCACCGCAGCCAGGTATCAGCGGGAACAATGCCCTCGCTGGGGGCCAGCACAAGGATTTGATTTTTCAAGTCCTTGTTTTTTCGTTCCTGCACGTCCCGGCCCTGGTAGAGATAGCAGCCGTTGGTCCCGGCGAAGTCCGCCGCCTCGTTCACCACCACGGCCCCCTGCCCCTTGAAGAACTCGTACAGCTCCAGGTCAGCCTGGGCGTAAATGGGGTTGCGGAGCATTTGAGAAATGAAGCCCCGGCGCAGCTCCTTGTCATACACCAGTATGCCCTTCCTGGGCGAAGTACCGGGCAATATCTCCGAATGACGTGGACGGCTCGGCGTACATTTCAAACATCAACCGGGCGATATTCGCCGTGTCGGGGTCCGGGATCATCATTTTCGTGCGTATGCCCTGGATGGTGGTGGGCTCCAGCTTGAAGCCGTAGGGAGCCGCGCCGCTCATGTGGAAACCACGCTGGCAACGGGAATAGTAGGCGTCCGTTACCCGCTTCTGGATCGTTTCCCGTTCAAGCTGGGCAAACACAATGCAGCTGTTCAGCATGGCCCGGCCCATGGGGGTGGAGGTATCAAACTTTTCCGTAGAGGAAACGAACTCCACATTGTATTGCTGGAACAGCTCCATCATGGTTGCGAAGTCCAGGATAGAACGGCTGATACGGTCCAGCTTGTAGACCACCACCCGGCGGATCAGGCCCCGCTTGATGTCGGCCATAAGCTCCTGGAAGCGGGGGCGGTCCGTGTTCTTACCGGAAAATCCTTTATCTTTGTAGTCCTTGAAATTCCCTCCCCGCAGCTCGTACTTGCAGAACTCGATCTGGCTTTCAATGCTGATACTGTCTTTACGGTCCACAGACTGTCTCGCGTAGATAGCGTCAATGCGATTTTCCATTGTCGGCTCCTTTCCGTATCGGAATGGAGCTGTCAACCTTTACAAGTATATTATACCAAAGATAGCCCCAAATCACAAGGATGTCACCCGGTCAGCGCATTTCCGCGCGGCCCGGAGCGTACTTGCGGAACACGGAATAAAGCCCCGTCTCGATCTCCCGCTTGCGCTTGTCCCGCACCTTGGGGGCGAGAATAGGGGTCAGGTTTTCAACGGTAATCGTCCGGCCCTGGAAAGAGGCCGTTTTCACTTCCTTGTGATAGCTGGTCCTCGTGTGTGCCATAATCTGCCCTCCTATGTAAAACGGGGGTTCCTATGCGTACAAGTTTCCCGCTGGGTAGTGGGGAAACGCAGAAAGGCAGCACCTGGAAGTGCTGCCTTTCAACCTTGCTCCACGTCTGGACACGGTGAACTGCCCCCCGTCAAGTAGACAGTGAAATAAAATGCGCAATTTTGTCAGGCAGCCCTGCATTGGGTGTAGACCTCCATGGGCGTATGAACCCCCAGCCGCCGCTGGAGGCGAGAGAAATTGTAGTAAGCAATATACTCCCGGATCATACCGCACAGCTGTTCCCGGCTGGTGAACCGCCTGCCATAGTAACGCTCCCGCTTCAGGATACCCCAGAAGCCCTCCATGGGTTCATTGTCAATACACTTGCCTACCCGCGACATACTCTGGGTCATCCCAGCCGCAGCCAGCTTGTCATGGAACACCCGGGTGGTGTACTGGAACCCCCTGTCACTGTGGAACAGGGGATGAGCGTCCGGGTTGGCCGCGAGGGCCTGATCCAGCGTCTCATAGACCAGCGCGCTGTCATTGGCGTCCCGGAGGACAAAGGAGACGATCCGCCTGTCGCACAAGTCCAATATGGCGCTGAGGTAAAGTTTATGGACCGTTGGCCCCACATAATATTTGAACTCTGTCACATCAGTCAGCCACTTTTCATTGGGCTTTTCTGCGCAAAACTGACGGTTCAGCACGTTTTCAGCCAGATACTGCGGGTCTGAGGCCGACCGGGTACATCCACGCCGGGCATATTTTATGGTAGACTGAATGCCCAAGCTGCGGCAAATGCGAAGGGCCCGCTTGTCGTTCACAGGCATGGCATAATACCGTGCCAGGTCATCCCGGATCCGCCGATAGCCCTTGTCCGGGCTCTCGTCGTGGATTTGCTTTACCAGCCCGGCCAAATGCCGGTTTTCCACAGTACGGGAACCCGCTTTCCCGGAGCGCCACTGGTAGTAGCCGGCCCGGGAGATATGCAGCGCACGGCACACTTCCGCCACGGGATACCCTTGTTCCTCCGCAGCCCAACGCACCGCTTCATACTGCCGCTCCTGACGGAACTGCCTCAGCGATCCCCCCTCTCCAGCTCCTGCACTTTTTTTAACAAATCCAGCTCCATCCTCAGCAGATAGTTCTCACGTTCCAATCTGCTCTTTTCGATTCGCAGTGCCTCCTCGGCTGTCCGGGGCGTCTGAGACACAAGCCGTTTCCCACGCCGGTCCTCCAGACCTGCCACGCCCATCTCCTGATACCGCTTCACCCAACTGCGTACCACCTGGGCGGTCGTCCTATATTTTTCCGAAAGCTCAGAAAAATCTTTCCCCTCCTCCAGATATTCCCTGACTGCCTGGACGCGCTCCTCCATCGTATGGTTCCGCTTCGCCATAGATACTCCTCCTGTTTCTTTCGGTTGTTCTCTATGACGATGATACTCCTTTGCCCAGTCCAACACAAGGTTTCCGGAACGGAGCTTGTATTTTTCCGCGATGGCCATGGAGCTGCCCTGGCCCGACAGATATTCCTCTACCACCTTTTGCCGAAGTGCCTCACTGTATGTCTGCTTCTGCGCATTTCCGTTTTCAGATAGTGCCGAAGCTCCTTCCGCTCGATAACGACTGATCCAGTTGTGCATTGTGGAATGACCTACCCCGGCTCTGCGCGCCGCTTCCCGCATCCGCATCCGACCTGCCAGACACTCTTGGATCAGATATTCCTTTTCCTCCAAGTCCATCTCAATTCGTTTTCCCATGCCTGCTCCCCTCGTTCTCGTTTTTATTGTTTCGCTGTCTGTCTTATAGGGAGCATATCAAAATGTCCCAAAGCAAGGGGGCCAAGGCCGCCACGGTAAAGGGCAGGGAAGAAGCCCCTGCCGCTCCCCCGCCTGCGCCGGAAGTGCCGCCCCAGCCCCGTGACGCGACCCGCGCCGAAAAGGAAGAGAT
>NZ_QZEG01000051.1:0-18922 GCF_009917605.1 Anaerotruncus sp. 1XD42-93
AGTTTTACTCAATTTTTTTCAAAAAATTGCGGTTTCCAAAGGCAGTGAGGCAACGGAAGTTTGGGTTCCAGACCAAACTTCCGGGGCGCAAGCGCCCTTCTTCGGGGGTCTTCTCGGGCTTTCAGCCCGAAGCGCGCTTCGCGCGACGCCCCCTCAGTTTGCCTTACGGGCGAGGGGTCGGCGACCCCTCCCCGTAGGCCCCTCCCTTCCGGGCTGGGCGCCGCTTTTTTCCAAAATTAAAGTTTTACTCGATTTTTTCCAAAAAATCGCGGTTTCCAAAGGCAGTGAGGCAACGGAAGTTTGGGTTCCAGCCCAAACTTCCGGGGCGCAAGCGCCCTTCTTCGGGGGTCTTCTCGGGCTTTCAGCCCGAAGCGCGCTTCGCGCGACGCCCCCTCAGTTTGCCTTGCGGGCGAGGGGTCGGTGACCCCTCCCCGCAGGCCCCACCCCGACAAGCTGGGAGCGACTTCCTTTTTTCTCAACCTAAAGTTTTACTCAATTTTTTTCAAAAAATTGCGGTTTCCAAAGGCAGGGCCTTTGGTCGCTCATCGCACTGCGAGCCGCAGCGAAGCGTTTCGGAGCGCAACCGCCGAAGGCGGCTCTTGGCGCGGAGATCGAGCGAAATACTTTATCCTGTGAAGCGCGTTTTTCGGGTGAATTGCCTTGCCGCCTGAAAGGCGGAGGGGGGCTTTTGCAAGTGAAAAAGCCCCCTGCTCAGACCGTCGATCCGAAGACAAATATGACACAAAAAAGTATTGACGCAGCTGCACGCCAATACTTTTCCAAATTCCCTGTAGTTCCCCTGCAACAGCGGGGCCATGTTTTTATGCGTTGGTATTGTTTTCGATATATTTCACGATGTCGCCAACCGTCTTGATGTTCTCGATCTCCTCATCCGGGATTTCGGTGTCGAACTCTTCCTCGAGGCTCATCACCAGGTCAACAATATCGAGCGAATCCGCACCCAGGTCGCCTGTGATGCTGGCATCCATTGTGACTGCATCCTCTTCAACATCAAGCTGGTCCACCAGAATCTCTCTTACTTTTTCAAATACCATAAATCGTTCCTCCTAGCGTCTTGATTAAACCGGCAGAATACCGGTCAAAGGGGATTGACACCTTTCTGTTCGGTGAATACCCCAACCTTACGAAACTTATAATACCTGTTTTCCAACAGTTTGGCAATAGGTATTTTCATATATTTTGGGATCGTTTCCGAAATATATTTCCGGATTGCCTCCGCGGCCGCCTCGGGGTCGATATGCGCTCCCCCATCCGGCTCTGGAATGATCGTTTCCGCGACCCCGAACTCAACCAGGTCCTCCGCTGTGATCCGCATAATATTTGCCGCTTCCTTCTCACGGGAGGGGTCTTTCCAGAGGATCGACGCGAACCCACGCGGCGAGATCACCGAATAGATCGCGTTCTGCATCATCGCCAGCTCGTCACAGACACCCAGCGCAAGCGCGCCGCCGCTGCCGCCCTCCCCCAGCACGATCGAAATGACCGGGGTTTCAAGCTGCATAAACTCCATGAGATTGCGGGCGATTGCCTCTCCCTGTCCGCGCTCCTCCGCGCCTATGCCGCAAAAGGCGCCGGGCGTGTCGATCAGGCAGACCACCGGACGGTGGAACTTCTCCGCCTGTTTGGCAAGACGAAGGGCCTTGCGGTAGCCCTCCGGATGGGGCATCGAAAAATTGGTCTGCTGGTTCTCCTTGAGGTCGCGCCCCTTGACCTGTGCAAGCACTGTGACCGGCTGGCCATCCAGCGTACCGATCCCTCCCAGGATCGCCGCATCATCCCCGTAGAAGCGGTCCCCATGCAGCTCGATAAAATTTTCAAACACCATCGGCAGATAGTCCCGTACGGTCGGACGGTTTTTCTCATGGATGATCTGCATTCTATCCCAGGCTGTCTTTGCCATCGCCGGCACCCCCTGTCTGATGCAGCTTGAGCAGCTGCGAAATGGTCTTGCGCATGGCGCTGCGCTCTACAATCAGGTCAACAAACCCATGCTCCTGTGCAAACTCCGCTGACTGGAAATCTTCGGGCAGCCGCTGCCTGATCGTTCCTTCGATCACCCGGCGCCCTGCAAACCCCACCAGCGTCTTTGGCTCGGCGATGATGATGTCCCCCAGTGAGGCAAAGCTGGCGGTCACGCCGCCGGTGGTCGGATCGGTCAGAACGGTGATATAGAGCAGCCCCCGTTTGGAATGCCGCCCAACTGCACCGGAAGTTTTGGCCATCTGCATCAGCGAGATGATCCCTTCCTGCATCCTCGCGCCGCCGCTGGCTGTAAAGAGCACAACCGGGAGCCGCCTGCCCTCCGCCTGCTCAAACAGGCGGGTGACCTTTTCTCCCACCACCGAGCCCATCGACGCCATCATGAACCGGGTATCCATCACACCGATTGCGCAGGGGCTGCCCATAACCGTACATTCCCCGGTGATGACCGCATCCCGCAGGCCGGTTTTGCGGCGCAGATGGTAGACCTTTTCCGGATAGCCGGGAAAATCAATCGGATCGAGGCTCTTCATATGCTTGTCATACTCAATAAACGTGAAATTATCCGCAATCTGCTCAATTCTTTCCTGCGCGGTGAGCCGGGCGTGGTAGCCGCAGCTGGGGCAGACCTTGTTGCCGAGCAGGAACGCATCCATGAACTCCACCTTGCCGCAGCGGGGGCATTTGAACATCAGATTTTCCGGGATGCTCACTTTCCCCTTTGGGACACGGGGCTTATCGTAGGAAGCCCTCGTTTTGACCTTGGAAAACAGATCCTCAAGCATTTTCATACACCTCCGTTTGCAGATTTACTTGTGGAGCAGGCGGTCGAGGAACCCGATGTCGTAATCGCCCTCGGTGAACTCCTTGTTATGCAGCAGGGAGAGCTGGAAGTCGATGTTGGTGTCGACCCCTTCCACCAGAAATTCCGCCAATGCCCAACGCATCTTCATGATCGCTTCCCGGCGGGTCGCCGCGTGGACGATCAGCTTGGCGATCATCGAGTCGTAGTAGGGCGGGATGGTATATCCGGCGTAGACCGCACTGTCGATCCGCACCCCCGGTCCGCCCGGCATATAGAGCGAGCTGATCTCCCCCGGCGAGGGACGGAAATCCAGCGCCGGATTTTCGGCGTTGATCCGGCATTCGATCGCGTGGCCCTGCATGGTGATCTCTTCCTGACGCAGGCCCAGGCGTTTTCCCTGCGCGATCGCAAGCTGGGTTTTCACGATGTCCACCCCGGTGACCGTTTCGGTAACCGGATGCTCTACCTGAATGCGGGTGTTCATCTCCATGAAATAGAAGTTCCCCTGTTCATCCACCAGGAATTCGATTGTGCCAACGTTGTAGTAACCGGCGGCACGCACTGCGGCTTTGGCAGCTTCACCCATCCGGCTGCGCAGGCTTTCGTTCATCACCGGCGCTGGGGACGGGCACTCTTCAATCAGCTTTTGGTTGCGCCGCTGGACCGAACAGTCCCGCTCGCCGAGATGCAGCACATTCCCATGCTCGTCGGCCAGCACCTGGATTTCGATATGGCGGGGATTGACCAGGAACTTCTCCAGATAGATGTCCCCATCCCCAAAGCAGGCGATCGCCTCCTGCTGTGCGGCGTCGTAGGCGGATTCGATCTCATCGGCAGAACGGGCGATCCGGATACCGCGTCCGCCGCCGCCCGCCGAAGCTTTGACCATCACCGGATAGCCGATCCGGCCAGCGATCTCCCGCGCCTCCTGCGCGTCGGCAACCGCGCCGTCACTTCCCGGCACAACCGGCACCCCGGCCTGTTTCATTGTCTCTTTGGCGCGGGCCTTGTTGCCGAGCAGCTCGATCGACTCGGGGGAAGGCCCGATAAACTTGACCCCACAGGTGGCACAGAGACGCGCAAAATAGGCGTTCTCCGACAGGAAACCAAACCCGGGGTGGATTGCGTCCGCACCGGTCTGCTCACAGACCGCAAGGATCGCGTGCATATTCAGATAGCTGTCCTTGGAGGCAGGCGGGCCGATGCACACACATTCGTCTGCAATCTGCGCGTGCAGCGCCCTTCTATCCGCTGTCGAGCAGACCGCCACCGTCGGCAGGCCCATTTCACGGCAGGCGCGGATAATGCGCACCGCGATCTCCCCGCGGTTGGCAATCAGCACTTTTGAAACCATCATTTTCCCCTCTCAAAAAAGCGTCCCGCCGCGTGCGCGCGGCGGCGGGGGTTCTGCCCCTCGACCCCGCCACCTTTGAAAAGGTGGACGAAACTTTTGGTTTTGTAAGCCCCCAAAAAATCTATCCCCAATTAAAAGCTTTACGCAATTTTTCTCGAAAAATTGCGGTTTCCAAAGGCAGAGCCTTTGGCCGCTCATCGCACTGCGAGCCGCAGCGAAGCGTTTCGGAGCGCAACCGCCGAAGGCGGCAGTTTTTCGGGTGAATTGCCGCCCAACGGGCGGCAGGAGGGCGCTTTTTACAAGAGAAAAAGCGCCCTTGCAAAATGCGAAACAGATTGCTATAAGAGCCTTTTTGTTCCGATAAAATTTATGCGTTTTCGCCTTTGCTGAGTGCGAAGGTGATCTCTGCGCTCGCTGCCAGCTCCCCGTCGACCGTCGCGGTCGCGGTGCCGGTCCCAAAGCTGGATTTCAGCTTGAGCATTTCGACCTCCAGCCGCACCGTATCCCCCGGCAGCACTGGGCGGCGGAACTTGGCCTTGTCGATCTTCGCAAAAAAGGCGAGCTTTCCTTTGTTTTCCGGCATCGACAGCACGCACACCGCGCCTGCCTGCGCCAGCATCTCAATGGTCAGGACGCCCGGTGTGACCGGATGGCCCGGGAAATGCCCCTGGAACCAGTAGGAATCAGGCGCAATATATTTTTTCGCCACCACCCGTTTGCCCAGCTCCATCTCCTCGACCTCGTCGATCAGCAGGAACGGGTCCCGGTGGGGGATGATCTGTTTGATCTGCTCTTTGTCCAGCAATACCATGCAAACGCCCCCTTATTCCAGCCGCAGAACCGGCTGGCCGTATTCGACCGGCGCGCCGTTCTCGACCAGCACCTCGGCGACCACGCCGCTCTTATCCGCGGGCACCTCGTTCATCACCTTCATCGACTCGACGATGAACACGATGTCCCCTTCGGAAACCGCCTGCCCGACCTTGACAAACGGGTCTTTATCCGGCGAGCTTGCCGCATAGAACGTCCCGACAATCGGGGAAGTGATGACCTTGCCCTCTGGCTGTTTTTCCGGGGCGGGGACGGAGGCTTCCGCGGCTGCGACTGCCACCGCGACCGGGGCCGCCTGCACCGCAGCGGCGGGGGCCGGGGCCGGCGCTATAGACGGCGCCTGCTGGCCTTTGATTTTCAGGCGGAATTCCTCCACCTCGTAAACCAGCTCGCTGATCTCGTTTTTGTGCATACTGTCCATCAGCGCCTGGATCTGTTCGATCGTCATTTCCTTTGCCATCTTGTCAACCCTCAAATTTCTTCAGAAGTAGCGAAGCATTGTGCCCGCCGAACCCGAGTGAATTGGAAAGCGCGTATTTGATCTCGGTTTTGCGCGCACCTTCGGTCACATAGTCGAGGTCGCACAGTTCATCCGGGACCTTGTAACCGACAGTGGGGGGGAGGACTCCCTCTTCGAGCGCCTTCATGGTGATGATCGCTTCCACCCCGCCTGCCGCGCCGAGCATATGCCCGGTGACCGACTTGGTCGAGCTGACCGCCAGCTTGTAGGCGTGTTCCCCGAACGCCCGCTTGATCGCCGCAGTTTCACACTGCTCGTTCAGCGGGGTGGAGGTACCATGCGCGTTGATATAGCCGACCTCCCCGGGTTCGATCCCGGCTTCCCGGATCGCATGCAGCATCGCGTGTGCCGCGCCGTCGCCCTCCGGGTCCGGCCCGGTGATGTGGTGGGCGTCGTCGGTTGCGCCATAGCCCACGATCTCCCCGAGGATCTGTGCGCCGCGCGCTTTCGCGTGCTCATACTCCTCGAGCAGCAGCAGCCCCGCGCCCTCGGACATGACAAACCCGCTGCGCTCCTTGTCAAACGGGATACAGAGCCGGTCACAATCCTGTGATTCGGTGAGCGCGCCCATGTTCTGGAACCCCGCTACTGCAAATTCATTGATCGAGCCTTCCGAACCGCCGGTGATGCAGAGGTCGAGGTATCCATCCTTGATCTTGCGGAACGCCTCCCCGATCGCGTGTGCGCTGGTGGCGCAGGCAGTCACCGGGGCGAAATTATCCCCTCTGAACTTGTATTCAATCGCGATCTGGCCAGCCGCCATATTACAGATCATCATGGGAATCAGAAAGACCGATACCCGGTCCGGGCCTTTTTCCAGAAACTTTGCGTGCTCGGTGACGGTCGATTGAAAGCCGCCGATCCCGCTGCCGACGATGACGCCCGCGCGATAGGGGTCTATCCCCGAAAGATCGCCTGCACTGTCGATCAGCTGCTTTGCCGCTGCCATCGCAAACTGGGTATACCGGTCCATCCGGCGGGCTTCCTTCTTGTTCAGCCCCATTGAGACCGGGTCCCAGTTGCGGATCTCCGCCGCATTTTTCACCTTCAGCCGGGAGGTATCAAACGACGAGATCGGCGCAAATCCATGTTTCCCCTGTTTGACGTTCTGCCACATGCTTTCTGCATCCAGACCAACCGGTGTGACTGCGCCAACCGATGTGATGACCACTCGTTTCATTCTTTTGCACTCCTCTGTTTTCTATCTCCGTTCACATGACGATTCCGCCGTCCACACAGAGCACCTGCCCGGTGATGTAGGACGCGCTGTCCCCCGCGAGGAACGCCACCGCGTTGGCAACGTCCTCCGGTTTCCCGGTCCGACCCAGCGAGATCCGCTCGATAATCGCCGCCTTTGCCTTATCCGGCAGCTTTTCGGTCATATCCGTTTCGATAAAGCCGGGCGCCACCGCGTTGACGGTGATCCCCCGCGCGCCAAGCTCTTTGGCCGCAGATTTGGTCATCCCGATGATCGCGGCCTTGGAAGCCGAATAGTTGAGCTGCCCGGCATTCCCATAGACACCCGCTACCGACGAGATGTTGATGATCCGTCCGCCGCGCTGTTTCATCATCACCGGCACCACCTGCCGCATCATGTTAAAAACACTCTTCTGGTTCGCCGCGATCACGTCGTCGAACTGTGCCTCCCCCATCCGGGCGATCAGGCCGTCGCGGGTGATCCCCGCGTTGTTGACCAGCACGTCGATCCTGCCCCAGCGCGCCATCACCCGCTTGACCATCTCGGCGCACTCCTCAAACTGCGACACATCCGCGGTAAAGCAATCGGCGTCCACCCCATGCTTCATACATTCGTTGGCGACCTCCCGGGCTGCCAGCGCAGTCTGCTCGTTGCGGCAGTTGATCGCCACATCGAACCCCTGCTGTGCCAGCGCAAACGAGATTGCGCGGCCGATCCCCTGTCTGGCGCCTGTGACCAGTGCAACCTTACTCAAACGTAATCCCCCTCTCAGCAACCAGATTTTTCAGCAGCGCTTCGCTGGTCTGCATCAGTTCATCCGCGATCACCTTTGCAGGGGCGATCCGGGAAACCAGGCCCGAAATCTGCCCCGCCATAAAGCTGCCCTCTTCGAGGTTGCCGTCCTGCACCGCTTTGCGCAGCGAGCCGGCCGCAAACTTTTCAAACTCCTCGAGCGAGATCTCCTTATGCTCCATCTTGGCGAGCCTGCGGGTCAGCTTGGTTTTGAGCGACCGGATCGGTGCGCCGCCGTTGCGGCCGGTCACGATCGTCTCGGTATCTTTGGCCTTGACGATCAGGTTTTTATAGTTCTCATGCGCCGGGCTTTCCTCCGCGCAGACGAAGATGGTGCCGCACTGCACCGCCTGTGCCCCCAGCGCAAACGCCGCGGCGACCCCGCGCGCATCCGCGATGCCGCCCGCCGCAATAACCGGGACCGAAACCGCGTCCACAACCTGCGGCACCAGCGTCATGGTGGTCAGCTCCCCGATATGGCCGCCCGATTCGCAGCCCTCCGCGACCACCGCATCCGCACCTGCGCGCTCCATCCGTTTGGCGAGCGCCGCCGACGCGACCACCGGGATCACCTTGATCCCTGCATTTTTCCACATCTCCATGTATTTTCCGGGGTTGCCCGCGCCGGTGGTCACGACCTTGACCCCCTGTTCGGCACAGATGCGCGCCACATCGTCGGCAAACGGGCTCATCAGCATGACGTTGACGCCGAACGGTTTATCGGTGAGGGATTTTGCCTCCCGGATCATCCCTTCGACCACCTCGCCCGGGGCAGCAGACGCCCCGATCAGGCCAAGGCCTCCTGCGTTGGAAACCGCAGCAGCAAGTTTTGCGTCCGCGACCCATGCCATCCCGCCCTGGAAGAGCGGGTATTGGATGCCCAGCATCCGGGTAATCTCTGTTTTTATCATGTTTGTTTCCACCTTATTTTCATTTTCCTGTATTTGAAACGTTTCCAATGCCGAACCTTCCCCAGCCCTCTGGCTTCTGCCGGCCGCTGTGCGCATCCGTACCCTGCGTCAAGCGTTCGGCCGGTTGGGGAAAACGGGGGGTTAGTAGGAGAATACCGCTCCCGCATAGACCAGCCCTGCGCCGAATCCGGCAACCCCGACCTTCTGCCCCCGGGTCAGCCGGCCCGCGCGGATCATCTCATCCAGCGCAATCGGGATGCTGGCTGAACTGGTATTTGCGGTCTCATGGATGTTCACCCACGCCTTTTCCATCGGCAGGCCAAGCTTTTTCATCGCGGTCTGGATGATCCGAATGTTTGCCTGGTGGGGGACCACCCAGTCCAGGTCGGACAGCCCAATCCCCGCCTTGTCGCAGCAGCGGCGGAGTGTATCGGGCATGGCGGCGGTTGCGAACTTGTAAACCGCTTTTCCATCCATATAGAAGGTCCCGTCCTGCGCCGGAATCCCGCAGATCTGGTTTTCCGCCGCAGGCTGTCCCGCAAACGGGATTTCCGGGCGGCGGTGGCGTCCGAACATGAAATGTGCGCCGGTCCCGTCCGCCCCAAGATCGGTGGCAAACAGCACATCCTCCGCCTGCACGACACATGCGCCCGCACCATCCCCAAACAGCACACAGGTCGAACGGTCGGAAAAGTCGGTGGCCCGGGAGAGCATCTCACTGCTCACGATCAAAACGGTGTGTATATCCCCACAGGCGAGATACCGCCGCGCCATATCCAGCGCGTAGACATATCCCGCACAGGCACAGGCGATGTCGATACAGGAGGCGTGGACCGCCCCAATCTCCCCTTGTACTATGCAGCTCATCGATGGGGAGAGATAATCCGCCGTTACGGTGGTAAAGAGGATCAGGTCAATCTCCTCCGGGCGGACCCCTGCCGCTTCTATTGCCCGCTGCGCCGCCTTGACCCCCATGCTCCAGCAGGTGTCCTGCTCTGCAATATGCCGCCGGCTGATTCCGGTACGGGTGCGGATCCATTCGTCCGAGGTTTCCACGATCCGGGTGAATGCTTCGTTTTCTACTACATGGTCAGGCAGATAGCTGCCTGTTCCGCATATCCTGATTCCTGTCATGTACTGCTCCTGTTTCCCCTGCCTTTTTCGCCCCGGGCCTTGCATCCCTCCTGCTGGCTGTGGTAAAATATCCAGCAGATATTCCCTGTCAGACACAGTGCCAGCCGTGTACTGTGCTCCTGAAATCGGGAAGGGCAAAAATGTAACAGTTGTTATATTCCTTCATTATGATAAAGGGAGAGGCCATAATTTGTCAATACCTAATTTGTGAATTTTTTTGGCCGCCCCGGCTGCAAGCTGTTTCACCGGGTCAAAAGCAGGCCCGGAAAACCGTTCCCGGCCCGCCGGGACGGGAATCCCGGAAGAAAGGCGCTGGCCCCTTTGGCCGGTAAGACAGCGTCAGGCGTTTGAGAGAACCAAGGGCCTGTTGAAAAGAGGGAATGAGCAGATTTTTCACAGCAGACGCTGCTTCTATAAAAAGATGGCTATTTCCATTTTTCAGGCAGCCCCTAAACTATTTCAAAGAATGGAGCGATCAGTGATGGCAAAAACAGCTTTCCTTTTCAGTGGACAAGGCTCCCAGTATCCCGGCATGGGAAAGGAGCTTTACGAGGCCTTCCCGGCGGCGCGTGCAGTCTACGAGTGCGGCGGGGATATCCTAGGCTTTGATCTGGCAAAGCTCTCGTTCGAGGGGGACGAGGCGTCCCTCGCCCAGACAAAGGTTTCCCAGCCCGCGATCTTCGCGGTTTCGATGGCGGCTTATGCGGTGGTATCCGAATTTTTGCAGCCGGACGCATTCGCCGGGCATTCACTGGGCGAGTACGCCGCCCTCACCGCAGCGGGTGCTTTCTCTCTCGAGGACGGGTTCCGGGTGATCGGCGCGCGTGCGGCCGCGATGCAACGGGCAGCGGACGCAAACCCGGGCAGCATGTTTGCGATTGTCGGCAGCGATGAACAGACGGTCTCGCGCGTCTGCGAGGAAACCCCGGGCTACCTGCTGCCGGTCAACTTCAACAGCCTGTCCCAGACGGTGATCGCAGGCGAAGTGGAGGCCGCGCAGGCGGCTGCGGACCGCCTTGCGGGGATGGGCGCCAAAGCGGTCAAGCTGGCGGTTTCGAGCGCGTTCCACTCCAGGATGATGGCTCCTGCCGCCGAGGAGTTCCGCGCTGCGATCGCAGATGTCAAAACCAACCCGCTTTCCAAACCATTCTACTCTAATCTTAACGCGAAACCGCTCGATCCCGACACGGATCTTGTCGAATACCTCGCAACACATCTGATTTCTCCGGTCCGGTTCCATGAGGAGGTCTCTGCGATGCTCTCCGACGGGATCGAACGGTTTGTCGAACTCGGTCCCAACAAGGTGCTGACCATGCTGGTCAAACGTGGGTTCAAACAAGCATCCGCCATGAACGTTGAGAACCTCAAGACCCTTGAAAAGCTCAAGGGCTCCCTGTGAGGGCGGGCAGATGGGCGGCTATCGGCTGATCGGGCATCCGCTGGGGCACAGTATGTCCCCGCAAATCCACGAACGGCTCTTCGCGCTTGAGGGACGGACGGACAGCTACAGCCTGTTCCCGTTCCCGCCGGACGAGCTGGAAACACAAGTCCCCATCCTGCGCGGGCTGGAAGGGTTCAATATTACGATTCCCTATAAACAGGCAATCCTTCCCTTCCTCGACAGTTTGGACGGTTCTGCGGCCCTTTACGGGGCGGTGAATACCGTCCGGGTGCAGGATGGCCGGATGACCGGTTACAATACCGACTGTGACGGGTTCCTGCGCACGATGCAGGCCCACGGATTTTCGCTGAAAACCTCCGTCTGTGTGGCCGGGGCGGGCGGCGTCGGGCGGATGTTTGCGATCGAGGCGGTCCGGCAGGGCGCAGAACTGACCATCGCTGTGCGCGACCTTTCAAAAGGGCAGGCGCTCGCACGCGAGATCAGCGAACGGTTCGGCTGTTCGGTGCAGGTTTCCACGCTTGATGCGCTCGACCGCCCGTTCGGGCTGATCATCAATGCAACGCCGGTCGGGATGTCCCCGCAAACCGGTGTTTCCCCGCTGCCCGGGCCGGTCACTGCGCGAGCCGGCGCCGTGTTTGACTGCATCTACAACCCTCGTGAAACCCGGCTGCTCTGCGATGCAAGGAAAGCTGGGGTCCCTTTTGCGGGCGGGATGGAAATGCTCGTCTGGCAGGCAGCGGTTGCACACGAAATCTGGCATGGCTCGCAGTTTTTACCCGCGCAGATTGATCTGTTGGTCGACGAGATGAATGCCCTGCTCGACCGGAAAGCGGGGGAAGCAGATGCGTAATATCATCCTCTGCGGTTTCATGGGCTGCGGCAAAACCACTGTGGGACAGCATCTGGCGCGGCTGACCGGCCTTTCCTATGTGGACCTGGACGCCGAGATCGAATTCGAGCAGGGGGTCCCCATTCCGGAAATTTTTGCCGCGCAGGGGGAACCGTATTTCCGCGATCTCGAGCACCAGGCGGTCAAGCGCCTGGCGGGACGCTCCCGATGTGTCGTCTCAACCGGCGGCGGCGCGCTCACCTTCCGGCGCAATATCGACGCGCTTTCTCGAGAGGATCTCGTGGTCTTTCTGGATGCAGCATTTCCGATCTGTTACCAGCGGATCAGGTGGAGCGACCGCCCGATCGTGCAGTCGAGCACGCCGGAGGAGCTGTATGCGCTGTTCGAGGCGCGGCGCACATGCTATCTGGAGGCATCCTCCTTCACAGTGGATGCCAGCCAAACAGTGGCGCAGATCGCCGGAGAGATTGCAGCCCGCTACCGCTGCATGGACTGGGAGAAAGCCTGAAAAGCGCACTTTCTCAAAATGCAGAAAAACCGCGTACCGATCTGTCTTTCGCATCGGTGCGCGGTCGTTTTATCATGGTCAAAACAGTTTGATGCAGGGGGCTTTTTCACTTGCAAAAAGCCCCCTCTTGCCGCTTCGCGGCAATTCACCCGAAAAACGCGCTTCACAGGATAAAGTATTTCGCTCATTGCGATGAGCGACCAAAGGCTCTGCCTTTGGAAACCGCGATTTTTTGGAAAAAATCGAGTAAAACTTTCGTTTTGGAAAAAAGCGGCACCCAGCCCGTAAGGCAAACTGAGGGGGCGTCGCGCGAAGCGCGCTTCGGACCGCAGGTCCGAGAAGACCCCCGAAGGAGAGCGCTTGCGCCCCGAAATTTTTCTCGATAAAATTGAGTAAAACTTGAAATACCAAACAGGTTCTCAGCCGTCCGCCTTCCTATCCCGCCCGGAATGGAACTTTTCCGGGCTGGCCTGCGCGGCGGCGAGCACCTCCGCTACCTTTTCCACATCCACGTCCCGGTCCTGTTGAAACTTCGTCCGCCCAAGCAGTTTCCCCAGTTCGGAAAACTGCACCACATCTTCGGATTTGATATAACTGGTGACCCCGCGTTTAGCTGCGGTAATCACCACCGCATGCTCGGGGGAGGGCAGCTTGATCCCCGCCTCGTGCAGCAGATAGAGCACCCGTCCGGCGCAACGGTCGGCCTGAAGCAGGGGATTTTCCATCCGATAACGCCCCTGTCCAGGAACGCCGAGCGACCAGTATTTGTCACCGGGCTTTCCGTAATAATCCCCGGCAAAGATAATATCATAAACCAGCAGGACCCCAAAATATCCAATCAGGATATGATCCGCCCAGCCGGTTTGCCCGTTGGCCTCCAGTTTCACGTCATCCAGCACCCGGAATCCGCGCGGTGCGGCAAACCGCTTTAGCCGGCGGCTGACCCTGCATTTTTCACTGTGCTCATTTCTGCGCCAGTTGTAAGCGATCCGGACAACTACAATCACCGCCGCTACTGCCAGCATCACCAACCCGGTGATGGCAGCAAACCGGTCGAGATCAAATTTTTCCATGCAACATCCCCCATAATGATCTTAGAGCCTGTTTAGCACCTAAAGTTTTACTCCATTTCTTTGCTCCGGTTTCCATAATTTAAAGTTTTACTCGATTTTTTTCAAAAAATCGCGGTTTCCAAAGGCAGAGCCTTTGGCCGCGCTCCGCAGAGCGCGGAACGCTTTCTCCTGTGAAGCGCCTTTTTCGGGTGAATTGCCGCGAAGCGGCAAGAGGGGGCTTTTTGCAAGTGAAAAAGCCCCCTTGCATAACTACTGAACGGGTTCTTAGAAGCTGTTTTGGATACAGACTTTAAAGGTCCCTTGTACAAACTATAGCAAATTTCATGCGGATTTGCAAGGAAATCTGCTGGATATTCGATTCTCTGTTCTGCCGGTTCTGACCAAAAAAGGGGGGTGGTTTGTAAACATTGTTTAAAAGGTGGATTGTTACAGTTGAACCGCAGGACAAAATCCGGTATACTCTAATTTGATATATCAAACCATTGAAAAAAGAAAGATCTGCTTTTCGGCGGCGGGCAACGATCTGCCGCACGTGAAACCGGTCTATTGAGATTGAACTGGAGGCGTTTTTTTGAAACGGCTGATCTGCTTTTGTGCGGCAATCCTGCTGGCCTTCCCGTTGGGCGGCTGCGATTCCGCACAGACCAGCGCAGAGGTGTATCTGGACAGCGGTATAGCTGATTCCGGAGAAGGGCTGACGCTGTACTTTGAGGAAGAGGAGGCTGCCGCCCAGGCGCTTGAGGAAATTTATGAAACCGTGGATGTACGCGGCCTTGCGTTTGCCAACCGGGACCTGCTCAAAAACAAGTTCTTCATCAACCCTGACTATCTCGAGGAATTCCACGTGAAATACGCGTCCGGGCGGTATGGTGTGGCGGATGTATTCCTGCTCAAACCTTACCCGGAATACCGCGCAGATGTGCGTGAATCGCTCGAACAAGTCAAGGTGAGCCGGGTCAAGGAGTTCGAAAATTTCGACATCTACAATTCCTACCGGATCGCACAGGACGCGGTCATCTTTGAGCAGGGGGAATATGTGGTCATGCTCATGCTCGACGATACCGAAACCGCCCGCGCAGTCATCAACCGGCATCTCCCGCAGTAATTCCACACCTGCGGCGGCTTTGTCCCTCGGCCCCGCTGGCTTTGCACTTTTATCTGGGCTTGTGGAGAGGGTCGGCCGTTTCGATTTTCCAAACAGCCCTATTTTGAAATCAGAGAAAAACAGTGATCGGGTTTTTTGAACCGCTTTTTCGCTGTAAGACAACAGCACAACTGTTTTTCAGGGAGGTCCGTTTTCGATGTCCGATTCCAATTTCCGCCGGGTTCCTCTGCTCGATGAACTGCGCGGCCTGGTGATCCTGCTGATGGTCTTTTATCACGCCGCTTACGATCTGGTCTATATCTTCGGCGTGAACTGGCCGTTTTTCAGCTCCCCGCTGATGCACTGGCTTCAGCTTTTCATTGCCACCTCGTTCATTACCGTCTCGGGCATCTGCTGCCGGTTCTCCCGCAACAACCTGAAACGCGGCCTGTTGACCTTCGGGCTTGGCATGGTGCTGACCGTTGTGACCAGTCTGTTCATCCCGGAACAGATCGTCCGGTTTGGGGTCCTGCATCTGCTTGGGGCATCGATGGTTCTTTTTGCCCTGCTCGAGCCCCTGCTCGACCGGATCCCCACCCCGTTTGGGGCCCCGGTTTTTGGATTCCTGCTCTTTGCTACCCTGTATGTCCCCTATCGCGCCATCGGGATTCCTCCTCTGCTCTTCCGGCTCCCCGATGCCCTTTACGAATCCGGGTGGCTGTTCCCCTTTGGATTCCCTACCGCCGGTTTCTATTCCTCCGACTATTTCCCGCTGATCCCCTGGCTTTTCCTCTTTTTGGCCGGTTCTTTCCTGGGGGTCTATGCCCGGGAAGGAAGGATGCCTGCCATCGCTTACGAAAGCCATCTGCCGCTGCTCGCCCGGGTCGGACGTCATACCATCTGGATTTATATGCTCCATCAGCCGATCACATACGGCTTGCTGTGGTTTCTGTTCCATATCCTCAGACAGCCCTGAACGCTGTACAAAACACAAAAAGGCCGGTCTTTCCGCTGGAAACGGAAAAACCGGTCTTTCTCTCTGCCCAGGCAGCAACCCCCGGACAAAAAGAAAAGAACCGGATGCCTGTGCATCCGGTTCAGCTTGTTTGAGGTGTGTTTTGAGGAGGGTAGAGATACTCAAAATGTTTGCGGCTAATCTTGAGTACAGTTATATTATAACGGATCCTCAAAATAGTGTGTGAATGAGCCATGTACGAACCATGAAAAATATTCACATTTTCTCTGAACATTCTATTGATAGCGTCGAAATTTGCCGATTATACGGCGCAAAACATGGCAATAAAGTTGTTTGGAACATACGTTTGAAATTCTGAAAAAGATATGTTATAATGAGAGCATCTGAAAAGAATCCTTCTTTTCACGCCTGCGGCGGGATTTCCGCAGGCAGCTGCTGTCAGCAGGATTACAGGAGCCAGCTTATGCCGATGATACAGAAGAAACCCTATATTGAGAAAGTGAGGGATCGTCTTGCGGGAGCTTACTACAAAGGAATCCGCTGTATTTGACCTGATCCGGCGGTCGATTGAAAAGGGCGTTATCCCCAGTGTACGCGAGATCGGTGCGGAACTGGGCATCAAATCCACTTCGTCGGTGCACCGTTATCTGACCAGCCTCGAGGAAAAAGGCTACATTGAGCGTGGAGACGGGCTGAACCGCTCGATCCGCCTGCCGGGCAGCCAGGTTTCCCACATCCCTGTGCTCGGCGTTGTCACCGCTGGACAGCCCATTCTGGCGGTTGAGTCGGTCGAAGAATACATCCCGGTACAGCTGCGGGGAAATTCAAAAGAACTGTTTGCCCTGCGGGTGCGCGGGGAAAGCATGATCAAAGCCGGCATCCTCGACGGCGATCTGATTATCGCCCGCCGGACCCCCACCGCTGAAAATGGCGAAATCGTCGTCGCGCTGATTGATGATGAGGCAACGGTCAAGCGGTTTTATAAAGAAAACGGCGGCTTTCGGCTTCAGCCGGAAAATGATACGATGGAACCGATCTATACCGACCATCTGATGATTCTCGGGCGTGTGGTGGGCTTACAGAGGGAGTATTGATGGTACTCCCCTCCTCATTTGCCGAGATCGACCCGATCCTTGTCCTGCCGGGCCAGTTCTATCTGAAGCCCCATTCCCTTTTGCGCCCGCTGATCGCCCATTACACCGTCTCAATCGAGCGGAACAGCTATGGAACCAGCTCCCCTGCACTTTCCCTCATCCCCGATGCGAGCGGCTGTCTGGTGTTTACCTGTGAAAATGGGCAGATCTGCGGACAGGTATGGGGCGCGACCACCCGGGTGGTGGATGTCTCCACCCGCCCGGTTCCCTTCCGGCTCTTCGTGGAATTCCTCCCCGGAGGGCTGTTTTCGCTGCTCTACGGCAACCAGGCTGCTCTGCGCGACCTCCGGCTCCCGCTCGAGCAGGTCGATGCCGCACTGCACCATGCAATCTGTGAGACCCTCCAAACGACCTCAACGGCGCAGGAACTGGTCGAAAAGCTGGACAGGCTCTTTCTGCACCGCCTGTTTCTGCATCCACTCCCGGATGCGGCTGTATCGGCCGCAAACCGGCTGATACATGCAGATGGCCTGCTTTCGGTGCAGGAGCTTTCCCGGCTGGAACATTACAGCGAGCGCCATCTGAACCGGCTGTTCCGCCTTCATTTTGGCATGGGTGTCAAAACATTTGCGCGGCTCTCCCGGATCAACGCCGCTATCCGCCTGATGGAGGCCAGCCACAGCTTGGCCAGCCTTGCACAGGAAACCGGATTTTACGATCAGGCGCATTTTGACCGTGATTTCCACGAAATTTGCGGGGTTTCCCCCCGGACATTCCTCCAAAATAAGTCCGATTTTTACAAGGAACCGTTTAAATTTTGAGCTATGATAGAATTGTTTCTATTGTTACCCAAAAATATGAAGGAGGAATTCTCATGATCGAATCAAGATGCGGGTTGCTCTGCTCTGCCTGTGAATATCGAGAACAACCCGGCTGCCAAGGCTGCACGAAGATCAACAAACCGTTCTGGGGGGACGCCTGCCCGGTGAAATCCTGCTGTGAGCAAAAACAGCTTTCACATTGTGGGGAATGCCCGGAATTTTCCTGCGAACTGCTGAAACAATTTGCCTATGATCCAAAGCAGGGGGACGGCGGCAAGCGGATTGAACAGTGCAAACAATGGAAAGAGGAGATGTCCAATGGCGTCCACGCCTGACTTTATGCAGTTTGTGGAGGAGCAGCTCCGGGAAGCCGGGGCGATCAGCCACTATAAAATGATGGGGGATTACGTGGTTTACTGCGACCTAAAGGTCGTCGGGGTGGTGTGCGGCAATCAGTTTTACATCAAACGGCTTCCTGTATCCGAGCCGTTTTTCCCAAATGCAACCCCCGTCGCCCCAACCGGCGGCAAGGACACCCACTTTTTGGTCGAAAATCTGGAGGATACCGCATTTCTGGCACAGCTTGTTCGCGCTGTCTGCGACGCTCTCCCTCCTCCGAAGCCCAAAAAACGGAAGGAGAAAGCTACATGAAATTGCAATGTCCCATGTTGGTCGTTTCGGATTTAGCGGCCTCCCGCGCTTTCTATGAGACCCTGCTCGCACAGGAGGTCATTCTGGATTTCGGCGCAAACATCACCTTCAACGGTGGCTTCGCCCTACAAACGGAAGAAAGCTGGTTGCAATTCATCGGAAAACCCAGTTCTGTTTTAAAAAAGAAGCCTCATGATACGGAGCTTTACTTCGAAACAGAATCTTTTGACAGCTTTCTGCAACATCTGGGAACCCAAACGGTCGAATTGGTGCATCCAGTACAGGATATGCCGTGGGGGCAGCGTCTGATCCGCTTTTATGACCCGGATGGACATATCATCGAGGTCGGAGAAAGTATGCAGACGGTCATCTGTCGTTTTTTGCGGCAGGGTATGTCCGCCGAAGAAGTGGCCCAGAAATCCCAGCACCCGATTGAATTTGTCCGCCAGTGCGAATCCCTGCTGGATCAATAAAAAGAAAAGACTCGGAGTCTCCTCCGAGTCTTTTTCATGCTGGCATAGACCTATCTTCCCGGGCGGTCTCCCGCCAAGTATTGTCGGCACTGCTGAGCTTAACTTCTGTGTTCGGAATGGGAACAGGTGGAACCTCAGCGTAATAAACACCAGCCGTTCGGCATATTGATCGCCTGCCGACGGCAATTGGCGCCTCAAGTTGGACTCGAACCAACGACCCTGCGGTTAACAGCCGCATGCTCTACCGACTGAGCTATTAAGGCAAAATGGGAATACAGCACAACATCTGCTGTGCTGTATTCAAGAGCTGGCATAGACCTATCTTCCCAGGCAGTCACCCACCAAGTATTGTCGGCACTGTTGAGCTTAACTACTGTGTTCGGAATGGGAACAGGTGGATCCTCAACGTAATAAACACCAGCCTTTGGTGACCCGTGCGGGAAT